>JAGRPD010000058.1 GCA_020439875.1 Verrucomicrobiales bacterium | reverse complement strand
CATCGCAGCGAGACCCAGATGCTGCGCTACTTGCGCAAGCTCCAGCTCAAGGACCTCGCCCTCGACCGCTCGATGATCCCCTTGGGCTCCTGCACCATGAAGCTCAACGCCGCAGCGGAGATGATGCCGCTCTCCTGGCCTGAGGTCAATGGCTTGCACCCCTTCGCACCGGCCGATCAAGCCACCGGCTGGCAGACTCTCACCCACGAGCTGGAGACCTGGCTGGCGGAGTGCACCGGCCTCGCCGCCGTCTCCCTCCAGCCCAACGCCGGATCTCAGGGAGAATTGGCCGGACTGCTGGCCATTCGCCGCTGGTTCCAAAGCCAGGGGGATGATCAACGCAACCTCTGCCTCATCCCCACCTCCGCCCACGGCACCAACCCCGCCAGCGCCGTCATGGCCGGTCTCCAGGTCCTGCCCGTGCGTTGCGACGAGGCTGGCAACATCGACGTCACGCACCTCACCGAGCAGCTCGAGGCCCATCCCGGCCGCGTCGCCGCCCTGATGGTCACCTACCCTTCCACCCACGGAGTGTTTGAGGAAACCATCGGTCCCATCTGCGAACTCGCCCACCGCCATGGCGCGCAGGTCTATATGGATGGAGCCAACTTGAACGCCCAGCTCGGTCTCACCTCACCAGGCCTCATCGGAGCTGACGTCTGCCACCTCAACCTCCACAAAACCTTCTGCATCCCCCACGGCGGAGGCGGTCCCGGCGTCGGCCCCATCGCCGTCGCCGCGCATCTGCAGCCTTTTCTCCCTGGAAAACCCGGCACCACCGCCCCGCAGGATGACGGAGCCGTCTGCAGCGCCTTCTGGGGCAGCGCCAGCATCCTCACCATCTCCTGGATGTACCTCGCCATGATGGGACCCGGCCTCACCACCGCCACCGGCATCGCCATCCTCAACGCCAACTACATCGCCCGTCGCCTGCGTGCCGCCTACCCCACCCTCTACACAGGCCGCAGTGGCCTCGTCGCTCACGAGTGCATCCTCGACTTCCGGCATTTCAAAAAGGTCACCGTCGAAGACGTCGCCAAGCGCCTGATGGATTACGGCTTCCACGCCCCCACCATGTCCTGGCCCGTCGCAGGCACCCTCATGGTCGAGCCCACCGAGAGCGAATCCCGCGCCGAACTCGATCGCTTCATTGAGGCCCTGCTCGCCATCCATCAGGAAATCGTCCGCGTGGAGTCCGGCGAATGGGATGCCCTGGACAACCCCCTCAAGAACGCCCCGCACACCGCCGAGCACGTCAGCGCCGACACGTGGACTCACCCCTACCCTCGTGCCATCGCCGCCTATCCCCTGCCCTGGCTGCGGCAGGACAAGTACTGGCCGCCCGTCTCCCGCATCGACAACGTCCACGGAGACCGCCACCTCATCTGCACCTGTCCCAGCGTGGAGGAAGCGGCTGCAACCGAGTAAGCATCCAGCCCCCGATCTGCAAAGGACGGGAGGGATCTGCAACTTTTGAGAGGCTGAAGCCCTAGAAAATCGGGCCTTGGTAACGGTGTTGCTGCGAACTTGTTTTCGCCATTGCCCCAGCCCCCCTGAAGCCTTCGCCCACGCCTGCCCGCTGTCGAGACGCCTCGCTTGCTGATTCGCATTGACTGCCGCATTCATCGTCGGCTACTCGGCCAAACAGCTCATGAAAGGCACTCAACTGATTCCTTTTCGGTGATTGTGCAGGTTCAATTCATCCGATGCTCGGTATTCTTCGCACTTCTCGCCAACTCCCAATTTGATCCTTGGTTTTAAGTGCAGCCTGCTGCTAACCTTAGGCGTGAAAGCTACCTTCCATACCGCACTAGCAGTGCTCATGCTCCCTTCCGCATGGGCTTGGGCGCAATCTGACACGGCAGAAATGTCCGAAGCCCGCACCACGGGAGCGACCGTGCTGCAATTGATGCAGGAGAACCTCCAATCCCGGAGCCCCGAGACCTTTCCAGGCATTCAGGCGTGGATGGCGGGTGCGGGCAAGAAACTTGGCGAACTCGACAAAGACCATCCAGACGAATCGTGGCGGAAGCTCGACAGCCGCAAGCTCGTGCAACACAACCCCGATTTCTGGCAGATGTTTTATGAGGTGGTGCCGGCTGATCCTGGATTGGCCATGCTTCATGCTGGAGCCCTGATGATGTCGGGAGACGCAGACCGCGCCCAGATCATCCTGCGCCTCGAATTGCACCGAGGCGATCTGGACAAAAGCACCCTGAAGATTTTGATCGGCATGATGCAGCATTGCGGTCGCTTTATGTCTCCATCCCATTCGTTGGTGCGCGAGGGGGTGACTCTGCATGACAAAGGCGATTACACAGAGGCACTCAAAAAGTACGATGAAGCCCTGAAACTCTGGCCGATGAACGGCTGGGCGGCCTATGAACGAGGCAACACGCTTCGCATTCTCGACAAGGACAACGCAGACGAGGTCACACGGGCGTTCGCGCAAAGTCGTGAGATCCAGCCATTTCAATTCCATGCCTGGCAGGGAATCAAGGCGGACATTCCGGGCATGATCGAGATGCTCACCGAGATGCCCAACCTCTGGAACCCTTCCCTTAAGGACATTCGGTACGTCATGACGCCCGAAGATCTGTTGAAGATGTCAGAAATCCTACATCTCGCCGAAGTGGATGATCTGGCGCTGGTCACCCGACAGATTTTGATCGTGCGCCGCGGCCGCTACACGCCGGAGGATCATCCTTTCATCTCAGAGTGACTTCGGCGCTTGGTCCCCGGACCCCAAGCAGAAGCCACCATCGCCAAGCTCGCCGGTGCCCGATTAAACACGACCCAGATCTTCCAAGCACCAGTGAGAGGAAAAACGGAATAGCAGCGACCTCGAAAATCGGTCTCCAACTCTGAGGCCGTTTTTCAAAAAGCCGCAGGCAGGAAGGGCAAGGCTGCGGCGGGGATACGGAGAGCATGCACCTCTGCTACTGATCGCTCTGCCAACGAGGAGGGGAGCGATGTCGATCCGCCTCAAATCCTCTTGCTGCTGGCTGATTTGAAAAGCTTCAGCAGAGCCAGCAAGCCGAAGGCCTGGGCGGTGAGATTGGGAGCAAAACTGCTGAGCAGGTTCGGATCCATCAATGCCTGCTTCACCACGGGCCAGACGCTCTGCCCCTGAATGACTGCGATGGCTGCGGTGCCAAGTCGCACGAGCAGAGAGCGCAGCCTGGGCATCGAAGAGAGAGTGATGCCAAACACGGCCACTGCGGAGGCGATGGTCAGGCGGAGCGAGAGACTGGGATCGTTGGGAGCACCGCTTTCCATCTCGCGCGTCACGAGATCGGCCCCTTGCGTCATCGCCATCCACAGGGTGCTGCCCCAGAGCGATTTCCCCTTGGTTTGAGGGAGAGGTGGAGGCTCCGGGTCATGCCGTTTGCTGCGCCGCTTGGGGGCCGGCGCAGGGATGTCAAACAGACGCCGCGCATCGGGCAAGTCATCACCGACAGCGACCTGCCACCCGTCCGAACCTGCATGCGTTTGAGGGAGTGCAGGGGGTGTCGCGGGAGCCGACTTCTTGCGTCGGCGACTCTTGCGGCGAGGTTTCACCGGCGGCTCGGACGCATCACTCGCCTCGGGGAAAGCCGCTCCACATTGACCACAAAACCGGGCCTGACCGGCGCGTTGAGCACCGCATTGAGGGCAGAAATTCATCTGGCTCATGATCACTTCAAGGATTGGCCGCAATGCCCACAGAATTTAGCCCCGGGCCGCACTTCCCCGCCACACGCGGGGCACAGAGAAGCTGAGGGAGGTGGCATGGCCTTGCCACAGTGACCGCAAAACTTGGCTCCGGGTCGAACGTCGCCCCCGCAGTGCGGGCAATGCGCGGCGCTCTTCGAAGGAGGGGGCGAAGGAGCTGCCTTGGCTCGGGGAGCGGGAGATTCTTCGGCGTCGAGTTCGCTTTCGATCTCCGCCATCACGTCCGAGAAATCGACCATGGGAATGTCGTCCGAAGATTCCTCAATGTCTGGCGGATCCTCTGCGGTCCAGACTTGACCGCGACTGATGAACAACGGACTGCGCCGACCAGCCTGGTCAAGATAGGGGCAATCCGACACGCCCGATTGCAGGGCTAGATCGCCGTCATCAGGATGAATCCACAGCAGCTGACCCTGCGCGAGGTATGGACGCAGATCGTAGTCGAACTCATCGTCGGAGATGCGGTCTTGCGTGGTCACCAATCCACCATCTGCGGCGATGAAGGCATGGCGGGAACTGCCCCACTCGTTGGGCACCGCAAAACCAGCGGCGGGCGTCTCGGAGAAGTAGGTGATCGCGGTGCCTTCATGCGGGCCGATGGGCAGACGCGACATCACTGCTTTGATGCCCGGTCTTTGCATCAGGAAACGCAACACGTAGGGCACTTCCGGGCCGGGTTTGCAGAGAAACGGAAAGTCCTCCAGCAGGGTGCTCGGGCGCAAACTTCCGGTCAGTGCGACAAAGTGCTCGGGTTCCATTTCCGCGACGCGCACCGGTGCTTCGTAGTCCCACCACAGCCCCTCGAGACCAGAGATGTCCATGCGACGGCTCCAGACCTGCTGAGTGAACGGGCATCGACTCAGCGGGATGCTGCCCAGAGAGTTGCGGTAGGCCTCAATCAACTCACTGAGATGCAGGCCGAGATGCGCCATTTCTGACTCGTCATGGCGCACGCCCGTGGCGCTCTGCCAGGACAGCTCCTCGATGCGGGCACGTGCCGCAAAGACTTCGGCGAGAAGTTGGCGTCGGTTGGTGGGCGCAGGCATGGGAAAAAAGAGGGTTCAGGGTCTTTCAATCATCGCCTTCCGGCAAGTCTCCATCGAACCAAGCGGCCCCCATGGGCTCGTTGGCGGAGATGGTAATGAGGGGCTCGCCCGCCTTGGGCGTGCCATCGGGATTGGTGCCCGCGGTCTCGCGGTGGCTGCCGAGGATGGTCTTGTCGATGCCTTGGGAGATCTTGAAATCGGAGTCCTTTTGTCCCTTGGGCACCTCTTTGCTCAGGTGATCGTAGTTCCAGTTCATGTGGCAGTCGTGCGAGACGCCAAACTGCGCCATCTCCTGCGAAATGGCGTCCTTCGTGGCTGGATCGACGGGGCCGCCATCCTTGGTGCGGATGTCAAAGAGGTCGTGGTCACCGGTGATGGGCTTCAGCTCGAACTTCTCGTGTTTTTCATCCCAGACCTTGGCAAAAAGAATGCCGCCCTTCTCCACCACATCCTTGTTGTGCGCCAGGTGCACGCCCTGGTTGCGATACTCGTCGTAGCGCTGCTGGTAGCGCTTCTCCAAACTGGCGAAATCCGCATCGCTCATTTTCGGGAAGTTTTTGCGCTCCGGCTTCTTGGGATCGAAATGGCCAACCAGTCCCAGGTGACCGGGCTTGGCCCCGAGCATGATGTCCAGCTTGTTGATGGTCTTGTTCTTGACGGTGACGGGCTTGGGCACCGCCTTGCCGCTGAGGAGCCAGCGTTGACACTCCTTGCTGGTGGGCCGCACCAAGACCATGACGTTGTGCTTGTTGGCGATGGCCTGCATGCCCAGGATATTGACCTTCGGCATGCCTGCGGTGATCTTGGCCATCTCCTGAGGTGACAAGTTGGCTTTCTTATAGTCGGTCGTTTTCTGGTCGCGATTGCGGTACGTTTTTTCCTCCGGCTTCTCACCGTCTTTGGAGGCGTCGGACTTGGAGGGATCCTTTCCAGAATCCTTCCCGGCTTGGTCGCTCTTTGACTTGTCAGGCTCAGAAGGCTTCGTCTTCGCTGGATCTTCGCCCTTGGTCTTGCTCGGATCCGTCGGTTTGGTCTTCGCTGGATCCTCGCCCTTCGTCTTGCTCGGATCGGTCGGTTTGGTCTTCGCTGGATCCTCGCCCTTCGTCTTGCTCGGATCGGTCGGCTTGGTCTTCGCTGGATCCT
>JAGRPD010000574.1 GCA_020439875.1 Verrucomicrobiales bacterium | reverse complement strand
CCTGGTGCGCGGCGTTGTAATGCACCGTGGGCTTGAGCGGATTGTCCTGAAAGATGCCCGCCCACGAAGGCTTGCCCGCGCTGCGTTCGCTTTGCTCGGGCCGACCAGGCGCGCTGAGCGGCGCATTCCAATACGGCTCGCCCGTGGCGGCGTTGAGCGCTTGAACCTTCGTTTCAAAAGCGCCCGCCTTGCCCGGATCCTGGCCGCGCTGCGTGCTGTAGCCGATCGCGTAAAGTTGATCGCCACCCAGGCTGAAGGCGGCGTGCTGCTGGCCGGGATCAAACTGCCAGCGCAGTGCGCCGCTCTTCCGGTCCAGGGCGATGACTTGCGCGCCCGCGGCGATGTAGATGAGATCGCCCTGAATGCGCGCTTCATCCCAGACCGTGTCCGCTTTGAAGGGCGGCGGCAGAGTCAAAGGCTTCTGGATTTCGCCGCTCGCCGCATTGATGCGCTGCGCGTTCGTCTCGCCAAACACATAAACCGTGTCCGGCGTGGCGATGAGGTTTTGATCGGTGGCACGGGAGGTGGTGCGATGGTCCGCTAGACGGCGCTCCGCCTTGGCCGACTCCGGAACCTCCGTCATCCACAGGTGCTGGCCGGTATAGACATCGGCGGCGTGGAGGCGGTTGCCCTCCAGCATGAACATGCGGCCCCCGCAAATGACCGGATACGGATTGCGGTTGTGATGAAACTCAAACTCGGGCGAGAACTGGCGGTCGATCTCGCCGGAATACCACAGCAGTCCGAAGGGCGGTTTCGCCAGAGTGTCGGTGGAGGCAAAGGTGTTGGCGGCACCGGCTTCTTCATGCGTCCAATCCTCTGCGCCACGGGGAGCGGCGACCCGGCGGATGGTGGTCCATCGGTCGGTCGTTTCGAAAGTGTAGCCTCCGCCCTCTTCCGCGTGCGCCCGCGCCTGTTCGAGCAGCTTGGGCCGCAGCGAGAGCAGCGCCACGCCGCTGAAAGGGCGCAGGACATCCACCGCCGTCCGTGTCCAAAGCCGCGCGCCATTGTCCAGGCCGTTCACGTTTTCACTGGCCACGACCTGGGCAAAATACGGCGGCAGCTTCAGCGCGGTCGATTCGCCTTCGATCACCTGCACGCGCTGCGCGGGCCAGTCGAGCGCCGCCAGCCGCTGGCGGGCTTGTTTGGCAATCTCGGGGTTCGGTTCCACAACGATGACGCCCAGCTTGGTCTGAATGCTGAGTTCTTCGGCAAGCTGGCCGCTGTTCCAACCTAACACCAGCGCATAACCTAACTTTCCAAACGAACCGCGGCGTTTCGCGAAAAAGGCGCGCCACTCGGGATGCCGCTCGCCAGCGATCCGCTCGGATGCCAGCAGGGGCGGCGGCTCCCGGGGAGCGTCGGCGGAAAAAACGTAGAGTCGGCCGGTTGTTGTCGTCACCACCAGCCGGTCGTCGGCGGCGATCACGCCGACGGGTTGGCCGTGCACTTTTTGCTCCCAGGCGACTTTGGGTTCGCCGCCAGGCGGTGGCAAATCAATGGCGACGATGCGGCGGTCACCCGCCGCGTAGAGCCGGTTGCCGGCGACGATTTTCACCACCAGCCCCTTCACGGGCAGCTCCCACAGCACGGGAAACTCCAGCCACCGCTGCGTGTGGCCCATGCGCTTGGAGGGCATCACATCGATCTTCCAGTGGCCCTGGGTCAGATCGTAGGCGCGCAGGCGGTCGTATTGCGGCGGGGCCATGCGCGTCATGCCGCGCTCGACGGCGATGGCCTCCGGATTCTCGAACTCGCTGCGATAGAGGATGTCTCCGGCGAACACCGGCTGGCCGCGGTCGCCCACTTCATGCCGGGTGTTGAGCCGCAGCATGTTGACGACGGGGCGTGATTCGAGCTGAAACAATTGCGCCGCCGTGTTGCCGGTGGGTTTGATGTTCAGCGCCGTCTCGGGGCTGCGCGGATCGGCCATCACCAGGCGTTGGCCGTCCTGTTCGGTCACCTGCAAAAACTTGCGCCGGATTTTGTCCTCCACCCAGGACACGGGTTGACCCGCCAGCGCGGCATAGACTTCCACCGTCACGGGACCTTGCGGCAGGGCATCGAGCGAGTCGGGATTCGTCCCCATCAGCGCTCCGCCTTGAAACCAAAAATCCTTGCCCCCGCAGATCGCCCACATGCCGCGCGGCGCGGGCTGGGTCTTCGCGTAGTAGCTGTTGTAGGGATCGAGTTTTCCCGTGGCCGGATCGGCAAAGGCGGCCAAAGCGCGCCCGCTGGGCATCGCCACCTTGCCCGCCAGCATCGCCAGATAACCATGCGGAGGCAGGCCCACATCAGCCATTCTGCCATGTTCTTCGAGTCCGTCGTCGATTTGGGAAATCTCCCCGTTGCGCCATTTCACCGATCCGGTGGCCGCATCCACCGCCACCAAAAACACGCCTTCCGCCGGCCAAATGCCGCAGCCAAAAAAGATCGTGCCGTTTTCCTCCACTGGCGCGCCGCGCACCGGCCAGCGCGAACTCATGCGCCCGTTCACCAGCATGCGATGGTCCGCGCGATCCTCCGCCACACCGCTCACCTTCCACTTCAGCGCGCCGGTTTTGGGGTCCACGCAGTAGAGGTGCCCATCGTCCGAGCCAAACACCACGCGGTCTTCCAGCGCCACCGGAGCAAAACGCAGGGGACCTTCCGTGACGAACTCCCAGAGCTTGCCACCGCTTTTCAAATCGAAGGCCGTGACGGAATCGCGTGTGTTGGAGGGCACAAACAAGCGCCCGTCGCGCGCCACCGGCTCCGGCCCCCAGTCGGCGCAGAGACGGAAGTGGTAATCGAACGCCGGATCGGGAATCCCCAAGAACCGCGACCAGGCCAAGCGCATCTCGGTGGGAAGCGAAGCCTCCACAAAACCCGAGCGCGCCGCATCCTGCCGCCACGTCGGCCAGTCCGCCGCGCGCAGGGAAACCGCCAGGAAGGCGAAGAACACAAATGATCGAATCCTCATGCCCACGGTAACGCCGCCAAGAGGCCTAAAATCGCGCCAGCTTCCGCGTCGTTGCAACGGGGAGCGCGCGCACGCGTCCTCCCCGATCCCGGAGGGCGAGTCGCCCTCCGTACTTCCGTTTGAACCTATCCCCTGAGCTAATCCCACCACCACCTCAAGAACTTCGCAGGTGCCAGCATCATCAGGAACAAGGCCAGGCAAAAGGTGAAACCATGGACGCCAAACCACTTCCAGAGGGAACGGACTCTCTTCCAACCCAATCCCAGTAACAACAGTGCGGGCAGCAGGAAGAATGTCACGAGCAACACCCAACTAAAAAATTGAGTTGCCCAATGGGCATGCGTTCGCAGGGCATTTGAAAAACCTGCTTCACCAATTGAAAGAGGCCAACTTCCCAAACTGAGCCGCATGTGCATGGCCAGGGAAAAGAATGTGATGAGCATCGCCGCACTCGGAATTCCCGCAATCCATCCCCAATGCCGAAGACGCGATTCTTTGGCACCCCATTGCCAAAGAATCGCGCTCACGATCAAGATTCCTGCAATCCACGAAAGCAAAATCGGCGGGGTCTCGAAAATCATCGGAACGTTTGTTAAAACTCTCGAATCTAACCCGCGCCCCTTCCTTCGGCAAGCGGCTCGAAGATCTGCGCGAAGGTGGCGCAGGCTTCCAGCTTGCGGTCTGCTGCTTCGGGTAAGCGGGACGGTTGCCCCACTTTAGTCGAGCCGAAATTCCGCCATCCGCTGCCGCCACGCTTTCAGCGCCGTGAGGTGGGCGGGCAGTGCGTTCCAGCCGTTGAAGGTGTAGTTGCCCAGCACGCCGTAGAGAAGAAAGTCGGCATACACGGGTTGCTCCCCGAGCAGGAAGGGCGGGTTCTTCAACCGGGCGTCGAGCGGGGCCAGCTTGCTTTCCAGATCCGCGCGCAGGGACTCCGCTTCCCTCGTCCAAAGTTCGACACAGCCCGCGCCGAACTTGCGCTCCTTGTGGCGGATCACCATGACACGATCCCCGAGATCGGGAATCGAAGGAACGTAGTGAACGTCGGTCAACTTGAAGGTGAGGCCTTCGAGATCGTCTTCGAAATGCTGAATGAGCGGGGCCTGTTCGTCATCGCGACCGGCGGGAAAAAACCGGCCGTTGCAAAAGGTGGTGTCGGTGTAGCGCGCCACGTCCTGACTGTCGGCGGCGGATTCGAAAACGACGCGACCCTCGTGCACCAGCACCGGCACCTGGTAGTAGGCCCCGCCGGTGATCTCAATGACCGGCCGCCGGTCCCAGTTTGGCACGTCGATGCGCTCGAACTCCACGCCCGCCGCCTCCAGCATGCGCGAGATCGGAATGCAAAACGGACTGAACGGCATTTCGTAGAGTTGGATGGACATGATCTTCGCGGGTTGCGGTGGGGCAGGAGCGCCGCCACTCCGGGGTTGGGTCAGAGGGAAGCCAGCTCTTTTCCGAGCACCTGCATCGTCGCCTGCTGCCGTTGCTCGACAAAGGCGCGCGCCTTGGCGGCCTTGGCTTGGGCGGCTTCGGGATCCTTCACCATGGCCAGCACGGTCGGCACCACGCGCTTCACTTGCTCTTCGTCATCCATGTTGAACAGCCAGTCGCCCAGACCGATGTCCTCCCACATGTAGCCCTTGCTGGTTTGCTCAGCCCAGCGGCAGACGATGGCCGGGATGCCGTGTCCGATGCACATGATGGGGCTGTGCATTTCATTGCCGAACAATCCGGCGCTGCGCACATAGACACTGACCGCCTCTCCGGTGAGCCAGTAGTCGGGCCGCCACACCACCTTGGGCCGCACATCTTCCGGCAGCTTGTCGAGGATCATCTCCTTGTGCACCGCCATCTGCGTGCGGTCCTCCGGGCAGAGCAGGATTGTCAAATCCGTCTCCCGCGCGATGCGGACCACCGCCTCCCGCAGTTGCGCGTGGTCGTGCTCTTTCATCGCCTCATTGCGCGCATGCTTCACTTCGTCAAAGGCGGCCTTCTTTTCCGGGATCACCCAGTAGGGCGTGTAGCGCAGCCGCGGGATGCAGCAGACGAACCGGCCCTTTTCCAAACCGTTGGCGGCGAGAAAAGCCTCGGCCCTGGCGTCGTCCGTCAGGTCGCAGGCAAACGCGCCGTCGGGGCCAAACTCCATCACCGGCGCGGTGCAGCCCTTTTCTTTGGCCAGTGCCAGCGAGTGGGAATCGCGGAAATACACGAACCGCGCCGCGCTCAGCACGCGGATGGTCTGCGCCATTTTTTCCTCCGACACCGGCGTGGTGGCGGCGGAACTTTGCATCGGCAGGGTGATGCCGTAGATGCCGTAAGGTTTGCCGGTCGCCTCACGCCACTTCACCACGTCCCGCTCCGCCACCAGCGAGGCCCCGGAGCTGTGCAGCAGAAACTCGCATTGCTCGAAGGCCTCCTTCAAATCGTCGCTGCCCTGGAGGATGCGCAGCTTGGGGAAGCGCGCGGTGAGGATTTCATCCACGCCATTGTCCACCTTGCTCGGCCACAGCCACACCTCCACCTCCGGCAAATGCTGCTCCAAAATGTGCAGCACGCCCGGCGTGTGGGCGATGTCGCCAATGTTCACCGTCTGCCACGACGAGCGCAGCACGATGCGTTTCGGAGATCCCGCCGCACGGATCTGCGTGACGAGTGAGGCGGCGATGGAGGTGGTGAGAAAGTGGCGGCGGTTCATGATTGTCTAAACGTGATTCGGTGGCGGATGTCTGCCTCGGAGAGCTTCTTCTTTCCGAATTCCAAGAATGATGGGGCGATTCATTGCCAGCGCAACGGCAGTGGCACGCCCTATGGGAGAAATTCCAACGACTTCAAATTCGCTCCAGCGAAAATGGTGATTCCATGCGTCCTTTCTCGGATTGAAAATCGGTACGGGTTCATCGGTGTCCGGATCAATCACAGTCGCCCGGGCTCCTTTGCGCAATGAACAGGACACGCAAGCCAACGCGAAGTTCTCTTCATGCGATTCGCCCCCCAGTGAGACAGGATGAATGTGATCCACATGAAACACCGCCTCCTGACCGACCTGGGAAATGCCGCAATACTCGCAACGATGATTCGCCCTCTCTTCCACCCTTTGGCGAAGATTGCCAGGGGACGTCACGATGCGTTGGCGGCTTTCAATCCGAGATAGCTAAGGGTGTCGGCCAAATCCACCAACCCTTCGGCTTCCGATTTTTCGCTTTCAGAGAGCGGGTGTCCCTTGTCCTGCTTGTCCAAAAGCTCTGTCAACCGCGCATTCACTCCCGTCGGCAGTTGAAACCGCGCAAGATCGCCCGGAAGATCAAGGTCGATTTGTATGGACGCATGCATATCGCAAATCTTACGTGACGGGTGGAGGCGGCGCAAATGTGAAAATTTCCGGCGGAACACTCCAGTCCACATTGGCTACCAGCGCAACAAAACACCGATCATTTCTCCCGCATCACCGGTGTTCAGTTCATCGGTGAAAAGACAAGATCACAATTGATCGCTCGCCGTGGGTTCCGCGTCAGGCACCGATTTGAGAAAGGCCTCGAAATCGGCGCGGGTCGCTTTACCGGCTTCTTCACGAAGATGATCCAAAGTCAGCAATGCAGACATCTTTTCGACTGCGGCACTGGCGAGGAATTGATTGACCGAACAACCGTCTCGTTTTGCGAGGCGCTTGATGGTTTGATGGACGGAGTCCGGCAGGCGAATGGTCAGGGCATTCATGCGATTTACAGGGAGTGAAGGAAGGTGTTGGGCGGGGTGGCAATCACCCCAAAGGAGGCGGCGTCTCGAAAGTCTTTGATGTTGTGCGTCACAATGTGTGAACAACCTGCCGCGACGGCGAGTTCGAGCACCATGTCGTCGTTGGGATCTTTCAGGACCGGACGCCACAAGAAGAAGATCTCTTGAAGATGGCACTGGCCCGCCAGGTATCGGAGAAACTGGAGGGCCGATTGGGGAGTTTGTCCGGGAGGCAAATGTTCAGGGCGCGTGAGAACCGACTGCCATTCGGTGTAGAGAGCCACTGAGAGTGCCAGCGTGAATTTCGAATGGGGAATGGATTTCACCAAGGCGTGACTCGCGCCCCGATTGGATCGGGCGGCGGCGACGAGGATGGAAGTGTCAAAAACAACCCGCATTTGGTGGCAAATACGCCACCATTAAACTGGAATTTGGAGGATTTGCAAGAAGTGCTGCGGGATAGACTCGCCCTTGCGTCTCGTTTCCACCCCATGCCCATCACCCGCCGCTCCTTCCTTCGTCAGTCCACCCTCGCCACCAGCGCGCTCGGATTTCCCGCCGTGCTGCGCTCGGCCAATCCCAACAGCAAGCTGCAAGTCGCCTCCATCGGAGCCAACGGCATGGCTTTCACCGACATCAAAAACATCGGCGCGCATCCCGCCGTGAAGTACGTCGGCTTTTGCGACATCGACAGCACCCGCTTTGACAAGGCGGACGCCGACTTCCCCGGTGTGCCGCACTTTGCCGATTTCCGCGAGATGCTGGCGCAACTGGGCGACACCGTCGATGCCGTCTCGGTCGGCACACCGGATCACATGCACGCCTGGGCCGCCATGTCCGCCATGCGCGCGGGCAAGCACGTCTATTGCCAAAAGCCGCTGGCCCACACCGTGTGGGAGGCGCGGCAGATGCGGCTGCTGGCGGAAAAAACCGGCGTCACCACGCAGATGGGCAATCAAATTCACTCCGCCATCGAGTACCGGCTCGGCACTCGGCTGATCCGTGAAGGTGCCATCGGCAAGGTGAAGGAAGTGCACTCCTGGGTGGCCGTCACCGGCAATGAGCGCAACCGACTGCTGCAACCGCCACCACCGGAAAAAGTGCCCGCCCATGTGAACTGGGACCTGTGGATCGGCGCCGCGCCAATGCGCGACTACTCCTTCTCCTACCACCCCTTTGTCTGGCGTGACTGGCAGGACTTTGGCGGCGGCGCGCTGGGGGATTTTGGCTGCCACATTCTCGATCCCGTCTTCACCGCGCTCGACCTCAATGCGCCGCTGACGGTGCGCGCGGAGAACAGCGGCATCAACGATGAAATCTGGCCCACCAACCAAACCATCGAGTACGTTTTCCCCGGCAACGACCGCATCGCGGGTGACACGCTGAAGGTAACCTGGACCGACGGCGGCCTGCGCCCGGATCGCAAGATCGCGAAGATGCCGGACAATCTCGAGCTGCCCCGCAGTGGCTCCGTTTTCATCGGTGAGGAGGGCAACCTCGTGCTCGCCCACGTCGGCGGACCGCGCATGTATCCCTTGGAGAAGTTTCAGGGCTTCAAGTACCCGAAAGAGGAAGGCCGCAGCCACTGGCATGTGTGGGTCGATGCCTGCCTGGCCGGAGAAAAAACCAGCGACGGCTTCCACTACGCCGGACCCTTGGCCGAGACCGTGCAGCTCGGCAATGTGGCCACCCGCCTGGCGCGCGGCGTGATGGACCCACGCATCCACCGCGAGGACACCCCGCGCCTCATCGAGTGGGACGCCGAAAACCTCCGCATTCCCAACCTGCCCGAAGCCGAAAAACTGCTCACCAAAACGTATCGTCCCGGATGGGAACTCGCCCCCGCATGAAACACCTGCTTTTCTCCCTGCTGCTCGCGGCCACCGTCGCCGCCGCCGAAAAACCCGCCAAGAAGCCGGACCCCGTCGATCAAATCGCCGCATGGTGCCAGCCCTCGCAGGTGCTGGTGTACAAACACGTCGCCGGGCGTGATCTGGAGTTGCACGTCTTTGCCCCCAAAGGCGCGCAACCCGGGAAAAAGGCGAAGCGCGCCTGCTTCGTCGCCATTCACGGCGGCGGCTGGCAGGGTGGCGAGCCGCAGCGCTTCTATCCCTTCGCCGAATGCTTCGCCAGCCAGGGCATGCTCGGCATCAGCGTGCAGTATCGACTGGTGAAAAAGGGAGAGCCCACCACCGTCTTCAACTGTGTCGAGGACATCCGCTCCGCCATGCGCTACATCAAAGCGCACGCCGAAGAGCTGGGCATCGATCCTGAAAAGATCGTCGTCTGCGGCGGATCCGCCGGTGGCCACCTCGCGGCGGCGACCGCGCTGTTTGACGACGTGAATGATCCCCAGGATGATCTCAGCATCGATCCCACGCCGACGGCCATGGTGTTGCTTTTCCCCGTCATCGACACCTCCACCGAAGGCTACGGCAACGCCAAAATCGGCGACGACTGGAAGCG
>JAGRPD010000573.1 GCA_020439875.1 Verrucomicrobiales bacterium | reverse complement strand
ATCCCCGTCGTACTCGACGTCAAACGCCGACACATCGGCGAGACTCAGTACTACTACGCCACCGCCTGCTTCGAGCATCTCCGTGCCTACCCCGTAACCCTCAATCCCTTCATGGGTCGTGACACGCTGGAGCCTTTTTTGAAGTACCCGGAAAAGGGCCTCTACCTGCTGGCCGTCACCTCCAACCCCGGAGCCGCTGACATCGAAACGCAAGCCCTGACCGACGGACGACAGGTTTTTCAAATCGTCACCGCCATGACCGAAGCCAGCCCAGAAACGGGTCTCGTGGTAGGTCTGACCAATGCCGCCGAGGTGCTGCCGCTCATCCCTGATGTGCCGCTGCTGATTCCAGGCCTCGGAGCGCAGGGTGGCGATCTGGCGGCCCTCGCCAGCTCAGCGCGTCAGGCCCCCTCGTTGGTGAATGTCTCGCGCGGCATTCTCTACAGCGACGCACCCGGCAGCTTCGCCGAGAAAGCGGCGGACTGGCGGGATCGCATCGCCGCCAGCTTGGGCTGAGGTCGCGGAGACGCTACGGCACCATCGCGCGCTTCAGCAGACGCGCCTGGGCCGCCTCCACCCACCGCAGGGCCTCCGCCTCATCGGCGGGTGGATTTTCCATCGTCACCACCGTCCCCTCGCGTACGGTTGCAAATGCCTGCTTCAATCGATTCAGCATCGATTCCGCATCGGGTCCCGCAGCAAACACATCGAGAAAAAGCCGCCGATGGTCTGCCATCGCATCCTTCGACCCAATCTCCTCCAGGTGCAGACTTTGCGCCGTTTCGCTCATCGAGCACAGAGGCAGCAACGAGATCCTCACCGTCCGATCCACCTTTTCTCCCGTCAGCCAGCGGGCCAAAACCAACACGCTGGCCAAGGCCCGATTTTCCGCCGCAGCCCGCTCCGGCTCCGCCGCTCCATACAGCACCACCAGCTCCACCAGCTCTCGCGTACGCCGGCGGCCCGTCAGTTCCACTTGAATGACGCTGGCCCGTTCAGGGAGATTTGAATCCACACGCGTCACCGCGTAGCCCATGCTCTCCTCCCCCATCGACGACGCCAAATAACTCGCCGTCGCCGCCAATCGGCCCGCCAGATCCTGCCCCGCCGTCACCTCATCCAACACGGATCGGTATTTTTGCCACGCCTCCACCGTCGGCTCCAGGCGCAGCGCGGCGGCATAGCGCAGATTGCGATCATCTGCGCGATCTTTTTTCCACTGCCAGACCAAGAAAGATGCCGCTCCCAGCAGCACCAGTCCCGCAGGAAAAATCACCAATGCCCGGCGGATCCAGCGACCCACGGCCAAGTCTCCCGGATCGACATCGGGCTCGGAACTCGGCGGCTTGGAAGAGGGATCGGAAGTCACTTCCGCATGGAAGCGGAGGATTTCCCCAGGTCAACCGCAGGATCCGCCGCATCCAGCGTGGCCAGCACCGCAGCCGCCGCATTCGGATAGGCCCCGCCCGCACCCAGCTGAGCCACGGTGCGTTGCATCGCCTCCTGCGCCTCGTGACGCGCCGCCTCATCTCGCAGCAGCCGCTCCAGCACCTCCGCCACCCGCTCCGGAGTAAAGTCTGCTTGCACCAGCTCCGTCACCACTTGACGTCCCGCCAGGATGTTGAGAATGCCGAGAAAGCGAATCCGCACCACCAACTTCCCCACCCAATACGTCGGCCTTGCCACGCGATAGACCAGCGCATGAGGCAGGCCAAAACAGGCCGCTTCCAGCGTCGCCGTACCCGAAGCCACCGCGCCGACCGACGCCCGCTGCATGAGTTCGCCCGCCGTACCCACCTCGATCCACTCCACCGCCTCCGCCACGCCTGCGGCACGCACCAGTTCTCGCATCTCCTCCGCCCGCCGCTCACTCACCGCGCTGAGTGCCACCCGCAGGCCCGGCACCCGCTGCCGCAGCAGCTGCGCCGCCTCCAGAAGCGTCGGCAGCAGACGCCGCACTTCATTGGCCCGACTGCCAGGAAAAAACGCCACCAGATCCGACTCCCGCGCGATTTGGCCCCGCTCCTCTGCCACCCGATCCACCAGAGGATGCCCAGCAAACACCGTTGGCAGCCCCGAGTTCTCGTACAGTTCTTTCTCGAACGGGAAGATGCAAATCATCAGATCCAGCAGCCGCGCCATCACCTTCACCCGCCCCTTTTTCCAGGCCCAAACCTGCGGGCTAATGTAGTAGATCAGCCGCCCCTGGTAGCCCCCGTCCCGCAGCCGCTGAGCCAGACGCAGGTTGAATCCCGGATAATCCACCAGCA
>JAGRPD010000572.1 GCA_020439875.1 Verrucomicrobiales bacterium | reverse complement strand
CAGCTCAGCCAGTTCGGCGGGCAAGTCATTCAGGAGCTGATCGCGTAGCGCCTTGGCCTTTGACGGCGTGGGGAATCCGGTGGATAAGAGGCGGGTGCCGCGACCGAAAAAGAAATTCAACGACCACCCCTTTCCCTATCACCACGAGCTGGAGGTTGGCATTGATGGACTGACCAATGAGGGCAGTGGCGTGGCGCGGGTCGAGGGTTGGGTGGTGTTTGTGCCCTTTGTGCTGCCAGGGGAACGCGTGCGGTGTCGGGTGTTTCGGAATCACAAAAACTACTCGGAGGCGGATTTGGTGGAGGTGCTAGATGCGGCACCGGAGCGAGTGGAGCCGCAGTGCCCGCTGTTTGGCCGCTGTGGCGGCTGTCAGTATCAGCATGTGAGCTATGCCACGCAGTTGGAGTGGAAGGGCCGTCAGTTGGCCGATTTGCTGAAGCGACTGGCAGGAATTGAGTTTCCGGTGGAGCCGGTTCATGCGTCTCCTCAGCAGTGGGGATACCGTTCGAAAATCACGCCGCACTTCCATCGTCCGCGCGATGGGCAGATCACGGAGATCGGTTTTTTGCAGGCGGGCACGCGGAATCGTCTGGTGGATGTGGAGGCTTGCCCGATCGCCATGGCGGAACTCAACGCGGCGCTGGTGGAGGTGCGGCAGGAGGTGCGGCAGGACGGTGGCCGCTGGAAAAATGGAGCCACTTTGCTGCTGCGCGCATCTGAGGGCACGGTGGTGCGTGATCCGAAGGGACTGGCGGTGGAGCGGGTGGGGCCGCGACGGTTCGAGTTTCAGGCGGGAGATTTTTTTCAGAACAATCCGTTCATTTTGCCTGCCTTTGTGGAGCATGTGACGACGGAAGCGCGGTCTTTCGGCGTGCCGACCTTGGTGGATGCGTACTGCGGCAGCGGGTTGTTCGGGATCTGCGCGGCGGAGGCGTTTGCTGAAGTCGTGGGAGTGGAGGTCTCCGAGACGGCGGTGGAAAAGGCGCGGCACAATGCAGCGATCAATGGGCTGGATCACTGCCGGTTTCTCGCGGCGAGCGCAGAAGCAATCTTCGAAGAAGTGGATCGCTCAGGAGCGGAGACGGTGGTGGTGATCGATCCGCCGCGGGCCGGATGCAGTGAGGCCTTTTTGCGGCAGTTGGTTGAGTTTGCGCCAGTGGGTTTGGTTTATGTTTCCTGCAAACCGGCCACTCAGATGAGGGATCTCAAAATTCTAACCGAGGGCGGCTACGTTTTGCAGAAGGTCCGTCCGTTTGATCTCTTCCCTCAAACTCAGCACCTGGAGTGCGTGATGACGCTGGCCCGCGCGGCCCCTTGAAGAGGAGCGATCAATCGGCAGCGGGCACCCAGGCCAGCGGTGCGAGGGCGTCCCTCAACGGATCCATCTCTTTGGCGCTAAAGCCGAGGTGGAGGTGGCGGCGCCAACCCTCCGCGTAGTCGAAGCGACCGGCCTGCTGGGCGACGGCGCGAGAGGCTTCATCCATGGAGACGAGGTAGGAGTCCATGCCCTGACTGACATCGAGCCAATTTTTCTGGCTGAGATGAGCGGCGAGCGCGTCGCGTTTGCGAGCGTGAACGGAGCTGGTATCGAGGTAGAGATCGGCCCGGATGGGATGCCGCAAGGGATCGCACAGGCCGTGAGGCATGGCGTGATAGACGGTGACGTCATGGAAGTAGGCGTCGGCGGGAGGATCCGTCTGGAAATTGGGGATGCCGTGAGTGAAGGCGGCGGTGACGGCGAGGCGGCAGGCGTTTTGATGGTCCTCCATGTAGTCCGCCGGAGAATGGGTGAGCACGATGCTGGGCCGGGCCTGGCGGACGACGGCGGAGACCTTGCGCAGCAGTGGGACGCTGTAGGTCAGCTCGAGGTCGTCGCTGATGGGGGGATAAAAAGTGGCTCCGAGGAGTTGCGCGGCGTTTTGCGCTTCAATCAATCGGGTGGCGGCGGTGGTGGGCCCGTCCATTTCGACGGACCCACCGTTGCCGGAACAGAGGTTCATGTAGTGCAGGTCCCAGCCGCGCTCCTGCAGCAGGAGCATGGTTCCAGCGGCGACGAATTCGATGTCGTCAGGATGGGCGAAGAGGGCGAGGACCGAGGGCACGGCGATGAAGTCGGGGTGGAATTAGAGGTCGGAAGGTTTGACGGGCTGACCTCCGAGTTCGGCGCTGCGGTCGGCGGCGAAGATGACTTCAAAGCTCTTGAGCGATTCTTCGAAGCTGGTCATGGGCATGGGTTTGCCGGCGTCCAGCGCGTCAAAGAAGGCTTGGAACTGAGTCTGATAGGGGTGGTCTGAGACGTCCCCGCTATCGAGCATCTTCATGGAGAGATCACTCCAGGCGGCCTTGTTGGTTTGCAGTTTGTTGGAGTGGAATTTGTTGTCCAACAAACTGCCCTGGCTGCCGACGAGGTGGGTGTGGAAGTAGTAGGGCT
>JAGRPD010000057.1 GCA_020439875.1 Verrucomicrobiales bacterium | reverse complement strand
AAAGTCTGGAACGCCACGCCTGCTTCCTGAGGACCCACTTCATACATTCAGGTCATGGCCGCTTCGCTTCCATTTCGTCTGGTCGCCGCAACGGCCGTTCTGCTCCCGAGCTTGGCGGTCCACGCTGACCCGCCGCGGCAGTTGCCTCCTCGGGACAATTCTTGCGAAGACCGTGCCTTCGCGGAGACCTGGCTTCGATTCAAGATGGCTGTCGTTCAGCGGAACAGCGAGGCGGTGATGGCCATGCTGGATCCCGAAGTTCACCTCTCGTTCGGTGGCGACATGGGAAGGGACGCCTTCATCGAGATGTGGCGTCCTTCCGACAAAGAGAGTGAGCTTTGGCGGGAGCTGGAAGAGATCATCTATCTGGGAGGCGCGTTTGACAGTGAAGAAGGCACCTCCTTCGCGGCTCCCAGTCTATTCGCTGACTTCGGTTCTGATCCCAACGACGATGCCTTCACCCAACTCTTGATCAAGGGCCGCAATGTTCGCTTGCGCGCCGAGCCCTCACTCGACGCGAGCATCATCGCCACTGCCAGTTGGGAGATCGTCGAACGCGTCTCCGATTGGCAGAACGAACAATGGGTTCAGGTGCTGCGATCCGACGGCACCAAAGGGTGGGTGGCCGCCGAATTTCTGCGCTCCCCCATCGACTATCGAATCATCTTTTCAAAAGGACCAACGGGCTGGAAGATCGCCGCGTTTATTGCCGGAGATTAGAACTCTTCCACCAAGATACGATGTCCAGCGCGATGCCAGTGATCATAAGAAGCCTTTCGTTCGTTCTTGCGATCAGTGCAACTTGCTCGGTTGCAGCGGACAACCCGCGTGAGAAGGCGCACGAAGAATTGTTTATGGGGATTAAGAGCCCCTTTTCCAATAGAGGTCCAAGCCCAACCCCTGGGAACCGACCGGAGCTCACCGCGAGGGCTCTGTATTCGAATGAAGTCTTCTTCAACTTGCGAAACTCATTCGAGAAGCCATTTACAGACTACCTCTCGTCCTGCTTCACCCCAGAGCTCATCAAGCGATTTTCGACCGCTCGAGATGAGATTGAACTGTGGTGTCAGACACAAAAACAACACTCAAAAACTCCCACTGGAAGAAGGCTCGATCTTCTTGTCCTGCTATGAAGGAGCAAGCACCTTCGAGATAGGGTCGATAGCAGTTACGGGTGACCGCGCGGAAGTTACCATCGACCTCACTTATGAGGAGGCCGGAATCACCGTTCAGTGGACAGACATTGCCCTGCTCGTTCGGCGTTCAGGCAAGTGGCTTTTGGATGACATTCGTTTCGACCCCGTTCAACGTCCGGGCGGTACCCTCAGCAAACGCATTCGGATTCAATCACATCCGTGACCCGGTTTGAGCCAGACCATCTTTTCAATCCAGAGCGATCCTTTTCGAATCACCCCAAGTCATTCTCCAGCACAATGCGGTAGCGTGCTTTGCCGCTGCGGAGGTGTTCGAGGGCGTCGTTGACGCGGGACAGCGGGAAGTGCTCGGTCACGGGCGCGATGCCGTGGCGGGCGCAGAAATCGACCATCGTGGAGGCCAGCGTCGGGCTGCCGACGGGGGAGCCGGAGATCGCTTTTTGCCCCGGGATCAATGCAAAGGCGGACAGCGGAATGGGTTCCAGCACCGCGCCAACCAGATGCAACCGCCCCGTCGGAGCCAGCGTGTCCAGGATCGCCGCCCAATCCAGCGGCACGTTGACGGTCGAGACAATGAAATCGAGGGATCCGCGCAAACGGCCCATGGCGTTGGAGTCGCGCGAGTTGACCACCTGATGCGCGCCCATTTGCAGGGCTTCATCGCGTTTGGCATCGCTGGAGGTGAAGGCGGTGACCTCACAGCCCCACTTGTTCAAGAACTGCAGCGCCATGTGACCGAGACCGCCAATGCCGATGACACCCACCCGGTCCGTCGGTTTCACATTCAGGGAGACGAGCGGATTGAAGACGGTGGCACCACCGCAAAAGAGGGGGCCCGCTTTGGCGGAGTCGAGCGCGTCCGGCAGCGGCGTCGTCCACGCCCAGTGTGCGTGCACCTTGTTGGAAAAACCACCGTGGCGACCCACAATGGTGGCTTCCGCCTGGGCGCATAGATGATGATTGCCGGACAAGCAGGCGCTGCAGGCCATGCAGCTCCCGGAGTACCAACCCAATCCCACGCGCTGGCCGATCTGCACCCGCTTCGCCGCAGGCCCGATCTCCGTCACCACGCCCACCACCTCATGGCCCGGCACCAGCGGGTAATGGGACATGCCCCATTCGTTGTCGATCATCGAAAGGTCCGAGTGGCAGATGCCGCAATGCGTCACGGCGATTTCCACCTGCTCGGCTCCCAGCGGACCCGCTTCGTATTCAAAGGCTTCAAGAGGCTGGCCGCGCCCCGTGGCGGCAAAGGCTTGGATGAGAGTGCTCATGGGAAAAGCATACGCCCCGGAGTCAGGAAAGGAATTTTCTTCCTCCCAAGAAAACTCCATTCATTGCTGCGATCAATGCGGAGGGCGGAGATCGGGTCAACGCGTTGCCTTGGGCAGCTTGGCGTCGAGTTCGCTGAGTTGGAATCGGACGCTGACGATGTAGGGAACCTCTCCCTGGGTCCAGTGGCCGTAGGTGGTGGTGACGATGGTGCCATCGGGCAGCAATTCGACGCCGGGGTAGGTACAGTCGGCTCCCTTGGTGTTGTCCATGATGCGCACGCGGTATTCACCCTCGGTGCCATTGACGATGTCTTCGTAGTGTCCCACCCAGCCGACCCAGTCTCCCTTGCTGGGACTGACGTGAGTGGTGTCTCGAAAGCTGATGAAGAGCCGACCATCGGGCGCGTACACGGCGGTGTGCCGATCTCCGGTGAGGGCGGCGGGCAGTTCCTTGGGTTCGCTCCAGGTCAGTCCTTCATCATTGGAGAAGATGACGAACGAGTTGTATTTGCGGCTGTTCTCTCGGAGCAGGACGGCGATTTGTTTGCCGTCGGGGGAGCGCAGCGCGCCGGGCTCACAGAGGTCGGCATCGGGCAGCATGGCGATGGGCACTGGCACGCTCCAGGTGAGGCCGCCGTCTTGGGAGAGGGAGGTGTAAACCCAAAAGCGCCAGGGTTTGGCGGTGGCGGATGCGTAGTCCGGCGCTGCTGGGCTGGCGATGCGATATTTTTCCACGTCGCCACCGCGGATGAAGCGTCCGTCATCATGAAAAAACGCCAAGTAATGTCCGGGCGTTTGTAGAGCGGTCACGGTGGCCATGGTCACGACGCCGCCGAAGTCACCAATGGGTTTTAGCTCGCTCCAGGTGCCGCCATCGTCTTCAGATACGGCCATGCGGATGGGATAAAGTCCGCTGAACATGATGAGTCGCTTTTTGCCAGCGGCATCGGTGACACGATGCAGGGTGGGCACCTCCAGGGAGGTCTGCCAGGACTCCGGTGTGGGCAGACGACCGCTCCAGGTGAGGCCACCGTCGGTGCTGCGCTGATACACGATGGCTCCCCGGCCGTGGCCTTTGGGATAGACGATGAGCATGGTCTTCCCGTCTTCCAACAAAGCGGTGGTGGGATGCCCCAGGTATTGACCCGGCTCGCGATCGACGATCACTTGCCGATGTTTTTCGGCGCTGATATCGACGATGGGGATGGTGTAACCCGGTGGCAGCGTGGTTTTTAATCCCTTGGGGGGAACGAGGCTGACGTCCGAGCGCTGTTCTTTGTTTTGGGCGAGCACGGCGGAGGCAACGAGCAAGGGGAGCGTGGCAAAGAGGAAAAATTTCATCGACCCTGTTACGGTTGGGCGTTCCATCGATTTGCAGGAGGAAGTCATTCCGCTGGCGGATGGATTTTTGAAGGGAAGCGGTTGGCGGGGGAGGGCTGGGTGAGTTAGTAGGTTTGAAGATGCGCCTTGAGCTGAAGAATGTTTCCGTCACCCGGGGTGGAACCGCCGTCCTGGAGGATGTTTCGCTGTCGCTGAGTGGAGGAAAGATCGTTGCGTTGGTAGGTGCCAACGGGGTAGGGAAAACGACGTTGTTGAGCGCCTTGGCGACGGTTTTGCAACCTTCCGCAGGAGAGATCCAAGTGGACGCTGAGAGGTTGGTGCCGGAAAACCTCGATCTGAGGCGGAAGTTGATGTTCTTGCCAGACTTTCCGGATTTTCATGGCTGTGACATGCTGACGATGATCGCCACGCATCTGAAGCTGTGGCGGGTGGAGGGGGTGGGAATGGTGGACGCCATCATGGGAGACCTGTTGGCGTTGGGAATTGCCCCGGTAGCGACCATGTCGTTGAGCAATTTGTCGCGGGGGCAGCGCTACAAGGCGGCGCTCGCGGCGCTGTTTGCGGTGAATCCAGAGCTATGGTTGCTGGATGAGCCGTTTGCCTCAGGCATGGATCCGCAGGGGATTGCTGTGTTTCGTGAGAAGGCGCGTGCGGTGGCGCGTCTTCAGGGCCGGTTGGTGATTTACAGCACCCAGCTGGTGGAGGTGGCGTGTGGTTTCGCGGATGAGATCATTGTGTTGACGGATGGGAGGGCTCGATCCTACGACAATGAAAAGGACTTGGGGCGGGATCCGCAGGCACTGGAGAGGCTTTTGTTGAATGGTCGGTCATGAAGGTGTTTTGGGACCGCAAAACATTGGCTGAGCTGCGCCGAGCGTGGAGGCAGTTGTGTCCTAAGCAGGCGTGGCGGAAGCGTGTGGCGGATATAGGCAGGGCTGCGTTTTTGGGGATGATATGGATCGCGTTCGTGACGATCTTGGGAGCGTTGGCATCGGTGGTAGTTTTTCCTGCGATGGGCTGGGGCCGAGCTGTGCCACATAGCGTGGTGCCGGGTTGGACGGCGCTGACCTTTTGGTTGTTGGGGATGGCTTGGATGCGAGTGTGGTTCCAACCCGTTGCTCAAACGAGGTGGTTTCCGATGGGGCCCATTTCAGAGGAGGAGAAAAAGGACTTTCGAGAAGGAGAGACCCAGAGGGCATTCTTGCAGCGTTTTTTCTGGGGAGTGGGTGTGTTGCTGCTGATGTGCAGTTTCATTGCGACGGCTTGGAGTCCGTGGTCATGGGGTTTGGCGGGAAAGGTGTTGGCGGCGACGTTGCTGATCTATGGTTCGACCGGGTTTTTGGGGGTTTTCGGTCCGAGTCACAAGGTGGCCAGTCGCCTCGCAATCAAGTTGTTGCCCTATTGGTGGGGTATTCTTCTTTTCCTGGCATTGCTTCATCAAAAAACGACCTCTCGCTTTTCCTTCCTGGAGCGGGTTCAGCCCCTTTGGGACGCGATGCCTCACGCCGGTTTGGTGGCGTGGCTTATGGGGAGGGAGGCAAGTGGGCTCGTGTTGGCCTGCCATTCGGTGGTGGCGGCTTTGTGCTTCGCCCTGATGTGGCGCAGGTATCGGAATGTGCTGACGGGCAAGGCGGACAGACCTGAAGTGCAGGTGGTGCAGGAGCCATTGATGATCTCCCAGGCTTTGGAAGATGAGGAGGAATGGTTGCCTGAAAGGGTGACGGATCCTCGCGAAATGCTGAAGGCGAAGATTGATGCGGAGACGTTTGAAGAGGCGGAGGGGCGATGTTTGATTGATCGCTATCATGCTTTTCCGAGGGCTCCGTTGCGCGTACTCGCTCTGATCGGAGTGGGAGGCTGCCTTGCGGTGATGTTGGAGGCTTTACCTCGGGAGTGGTTGAGGGTGCTGTGGAATCAAATGCCGTCGGAGGTGCGAGTTTCTTGGCTGAATTGGGATCTGCGGTGGATGATCGGCTTGATGGCCCTAGCGGCTGGAGTGTTCCTGGTGACTAAAATGGCATCAGTCGTGTGGCGGGCCTTGAAGTTTCCGAGCTATTTCGCAATGCGGTGCTTGGAGGAAGCGATGGGGCAGCCAGCTTGGGTTTGGCTGCCGTTGGATCTGCAGAGGGCGGCGAGGTGGCACCGGGGATGGGCCAATGTCTGGATCTGGCGTGGACTTCAGGTGCATGCCTGGGTGTGGGGTGGTTTTTTGGTGGTGGGGTATTGTTTCTGGCTGTTGCAGCGATGGCTGCCGGAGCCGGATAGCCTTTTTGTGTTTCCGCGATTTGCCAAGGTGCTGGTTCTGATCGGACTTGAGGTGGTGGGGTATGGGATTTTCCGCTGGTGGCATTCGGTGGTGGAGTTTCGTGCGGCTTATCGCGATGCGGAGGTGGGGCGGAGTGGATGGATTTGATTTTGCGTTGGGATTGAGACGGTGTGGGGCTAGGATGCGGGGATGGGGAAAGTTGTTGTCATTGGTTCACTGAGTTACGATTGCCTGGCGGTGGTGCCGGAGTTTCCACGGCCGGGGCAGACCGTGGCGGTGGGGGAGGTGGAGTTTCGCCTGGGGGGAACGGGCGGGGTGCAGGCGCTGGCGGCGGCGGCTCAGGGGGCTGAGGTGGCGCTGATCGGCTGCGTGGGAGAAGACAGTGCTGGAGATGCGTACTGCGCCTTTTTGGATCGGCGTGGGATCGATACGGCGGGGGTGGTGACGCGGGCGGAGGCGGTGACGGGCACGGGGCTGGTGGTGCTGCGGGAGCGGGATGGGGTGCATGCCACGGTGGCGGGGGCCTGCGCCAATGCACGGCTGGATGAGACGGAGGTGCGGACGGAGGCGGTGCGGCTGCGGATCGCGCGGTCTCGGGTGGTGCTGGGGCAGCTGGGCTACGTGCTGGCTCCGCTGACGGCGGTGCTGGAGCAGGGGAGGATGATGGGCAGTGCGGCGTGTTTGAATGCCCGACCGTGGGCGGATGGATTTCCCTGGGGTGGTGCGGACCTGGACTTTGTGATCGCGGGGCCAGATGAAGCGCGGGCGATGCTGGGGCGCTCGATTTATAGCCTAGCCGATGCGGACTGGGTGGCGAGTGCGCTGCAGGAGCGGCGGGTGGAGACGCTCATCCTTCAGGTGGAGGCGGCGGAGGCGTGGGTTTTCTCAGGCAATGGTGGGGCGCAGGCGATGCGGGCGGAGGTGGAGGCGGCACCGCCGGTGGATACGACGGGGATGGAGGATGCCTTTGCCGGGGCCTTTGCGGCGCGGTGGTCCGAGGCGCGGGATTTTACGGCAGCAGTGAAGGCGGCGCTGGTGGCGGGGCAGCTGTGCGCGGCGGGACGCGGCGGGATGGAGTCGCTGCCGGATCGCGCGGCGGTGGATGCGGTGATCGGTGCTTGATGGGGGGCTCAGGCTGGGCTGCGTGCGGCGGTGGCGAGTTCGTGGAGGGCGGCGGTCATGTCGGGCGGTCCGAAGGAAGAGGTGCCGCAGACGAGGAGATTGGCCCCATGACGGGCGGCGATGCCTGCGGTGTCGGGATAGATGCCGCCATCGACCTGGAGGTGAAAGTGGAGGCCGTGGGTGTCTCGGTAGTCACGCGCGGCGGCGAGCTTGGGCATGGTTTCTTTTTCCATGAAGGACTGACCTCCAAAGCCGGGCACGACGGTCATGACGAGGAGGAGATCGATCTGATGCAGGTAGGGCAGGGCGGCGTCGAGGGGCGTAGCGGGATTGAGGGCGAGTCCGCATTGCAGACCTGCGGCGCGGATGCGGCCGAGGGTCTCGGCGAGGGAGGTGTCGTAGTGGGCCTCGACGTGAACGGTGATGTTGTGGGTGCCGGCGTCGATGAAGCGCTGCAGGTAGTGATCGGCCCGGTGGATCATGAGGTGGGTGTCGAGGTAGAGGTCGGTGACGCCTCGGATGGTTTTGACCATGTTGGGACCGAAGGAAATGTTATCGACAAAGGCTCCATCCATGACGTCGAGGTGGAGGCGACGGGCTCCGGCGGCTTCGGCGCGGCGAACTTCATCTCCCATGCAGGACCAGTCGGCCGCGAGGACGGACGGGAGGATGATGATCTCAGAGGGGGGCGTGTGACTCTCAGGATGCATGGGGCATCCTTGTCACTGGGCATGGCGGGGCGCAATCCTCTCTTGTGTCTTTCCTCAACACGTCTTTTTTGTGGCGCTATGTTGGAGCCGGTGATCGATCTCTTTAGTGATGAGCATTTCATGCGTGAGGCGCTGCGTCAGGCGCGCCGTGCGGCTGCGCAGGAGGAGGTGCCGATCGGGGCGGTCATCGTGCATGAGCAGCGGGTGATCGCGCGGGCTTTCAATCAGGTGGAGACACTGCATGATGCGACGGCGCATGCGGAAATGCTGGCGCTGACGCAGGCGCAGAGTGCGCTGGAAGATTGGCGGCTGACGGACTGCGATCTCTACGTGACGAAGGAGCCCTGTCCAATGTGTGCGGGTGCCATCGTGCACTGTCGCTTGAGGCGGGTGATTTTTGGCTGCCCCGATGTGAAGGGCGGTGCGGCGGGAGGGTTTTGGAACCTGCTGCAAACGGACAATTTGAATCACCGCTGCGACATCACGCCGGGTGTGTTGGGGGATGAGTCGGTGCAGATGTTGCGGGCCTTTTTTGCGGCGGCGCGGCAGCGCAAGGCGGAGGGTGCACCCCATGCGAAGGGGCTGCCATTTGATGGCCCCTGAACGCCGAGGAGGTGTAGGAAAACTGGAGCGTCAGAGGTTGCCGGAGCGCAGGCGCACACGGACTGCGGCATCGACCTGATCCATGCTCCAGCCATCCAGCCAGCGGCGCAGCATCTCATCGGCCAGCGCCACACGGGCGCGGCGTAGGGATTCGGGCTCCTGGGCGGTTTCGGCGGCGCGTAGGGTAGGGTCTTTCCAGGCATCGGGCGGGCGCTGGGCGAAGTCCTCGTAAAATTTCAGCAGGCCCTCCTCTCCGAGGCGACGCTCCAACCACAAAACGGCGGCTCCGCTGTACTGGTATTGCACCAGGATGTCCTCCGGTTGCGTGGCGTCTTCAGCCAGCACGTTTTGCCAGGATAGCTGACTGAGCATGCGCTCGCGGGGCAGGTGATCCCGGAGAAAGGCGAGGCTTTCATCGTGAATCTGACGGGCAAAGTACATGGCCACACCCTCCACCAGCCAGGGTGGCGTCCAGGGGCGGCTGGCATCGGCGAGGGCTAGGTGTACCAGCTCATGCTCGATGGTCTGTTGGCGATCTGGACTGCCCCAAAAGCGCTGCAACGCGCCGTAGTGACTGTCATTCAAAAACAGCGCCTGATTCACGGCGCGCAGCTCACCCTCACGCAACGCGTAGTAGGAGGACATGGCTCCGGCAAAGGAGCCGGGATCTCGCCCCGTCAGGGCCTGGAAAGCTTCTCGCGTGGGAATGACAAACGCCGGGTAGCGATCGCCGATCGGCACGCGGGTCTTTTTGAGCCGCTGCCAGCCCTGCTCCAGCTGGCGGGCGGCGCTGCGGGCGCGGGAGGCTCCATCATCGCGATGGAAGGGATAAAAGACGAGGAAGTGATCCGTGCGCAGGACCTCGGTGAATCCCAGCTCCCAAAAGGGCGGATGGCCGGTGACTTCGTAGCGATCGATCTGCCACGGGGACTCCGGGTTGGCGCGTTTCAGATCGCACACGAGCCGCGTGACGAATTCGCTATCCAGCGGCATGCCGGTGAGGCGAAAACGCTGCTCCACCCGCAGACCACGCACGGAGGTGTCGTCCCACTGGGGATGCTGGGCACCGGGCAGTTCAAAATCGATCCATGCTACCGGCACCCTCACGAGCGCTGCGAGGCTGGTGGCCTGATGCTGCCGGGTGCCATTGCCGGCAAAGGCCTCCAGGAAGCCCGACTGATCATGGGTGCGCAGTTTTTGACCCAGTCCGAGCCAAAAGGAGCGCAGGCTTTCGAAACGCGCTTGCTCAGCCCGCACCTCATCCGCCGCCGTGCCCTCGGCGGGAGCTGCGCGGGCGACCGCGCGCCATTGGCCATCCTGATGCAGCAGAGTCAGGGGCTGATAGCCCGGCAGCATCAAGGTGAGCGTGCCTGCTGCGGTGGAGGCGGGTCGTGGAAAAACGGCCCGCCCCAGAAAGGTCACGCCCGGATGCCACTCCGTCTCCGGCGGGGCCAAACCCTGCGCCATGCCGCCGCTGACCTCCCGTGGCTCGAGCAGCTCCGACTCCTCCGTGACCAAGCGCAAATCCTTCGCGCTGAGTTTGCCGTGCCAGATGAGAGGGACGCGGGCCGCATTGGTCACGCTGAGGCGGCACTCCCAGCCTTCTGGCACCGACTTCACCGTCTCCAGCTTTACGGGGAAATGGGCCGTCGCTTCCACCAGCGGTTGCATTTCCGCCATCGGAGAAAAGTCCACGTCGGTGACGGAGATGGGATCCATCCGGTGAGCGGGATCCAGCGAAAAAGTGAGGGGTAAAAACGGCGGAACTGTCAGGGTCAGCGGTCCCTTCATCCAGGCTCCGTCGTCTCCTGATCGCAGTTCAAAAAGCAGGGTGCCCGCGATGGCGGCGCTGGGGAGCAGACCTGGCTTAGCGAGGTCTGGCTTCATCAGACGCTGGGCCATGCCGGTGCATTGGAGGGCGTGCTGGGTCGATTGCTGACCCAGCTGCGGAGTGCCATCGGGGGCTGAGATCTTGCCGGTGAAGGGCTGGGGGCCGAGATTGCGATAGCCCACGCGGAGAGCCATGCCGCGCGGCGTGCGCTCCGCCACATAAACCGTCAGAGCCAGACCCGCTAGCTCGGGTCGGATGGACTTGGCCTGGAGTTCCACCCGATACAGCTCTCCGGCGTGGGCAGCCTGGGCGCAGGCTGCTCCCAGCAGCAGGAGGAGGAGTATCCGGCCGAGTGGCGACATCTGCCCATCATTCCGCCGCTGACTCCAGGCTTCAAGCTCCGGCTTCCAGCCTTGACGAGGGGCCTGCTCCGGGCATCTTCCTCGCCATGCTTCCGCAGTCGTATCACTTTCTTCATCTCTTCGGTGCCATTCTTTTGATCATCAGCATCGGCGGACAGTTCGCCGTGGCGGGTGGCGTGACGAACGGACGCAAGGTCATCGGTGCGATGCATGGCATCGGGCTCATCGTGCTGCTGGTGGCAGGCATCGGCTTTTTGCACAAGAGCGGTCTCGGCTTTCCCAAGTGGGCGATGGCGAAGATCGGGATCTGGGTGATCTTTGGCCTACTGCCCCTGGCGGTGAAAAAGCGTTGGATCACGGTGAGCGCCACGGTGATCCTCGGCGCGGCGCTGGCCACCACAGCGGCGTGGCTCGGGTATTTCAAGCCATTCTGAGATTCATCGCCCGCTGCTAGCGAGAGGCCAACGGGTGAGAATGCGGTCCGCCAGTCGGCGTAGGTTGTCGCGATGGTGGGCCGGGCTCGCGATCATTCCATGATTGGGAACGACGCCGTTCACCCCGAGATCCGTCGCAAGGCAGACGCTTTTTCGGCACTGCTCGAGATCGGTGTTGAACCAACGGGGTGGTAGCTGCGGACTGTCGAGGTAGTCTGAAAAGAGATCGCCGCTGAAGAGCATCGAGTGAGCCAGACTGAGGAATCCTGAGTGACCCGTTGTGTGGCCAGGAAGAGACACTACGCGGAGGCTACCCCATGTGGGAATGATCTCATCGGGACCAAACCAGCGATCAACTCGCGGTGGAACGTAGCGAAAGACACGTCTCCCGACGGCTTCGAGGAGTCCGCATCCTCGACTCCAGCCACAGTAGGCGTGGTGGCCCGCGATGTGATCTTGATCCCACCTTGGAGCCCACACTTCGGCACCAGTGAGTTTTTGAATCTCGGCCGCTCGCAGTGTGTGATCCAAATGGCCGTGAGTGAGGAGGATGCGGACGACATTGGTCCAGCCAAGTCCTCGCTGCGAGAGGGCTGCAGCAAGAGAATCGAGGCCTGAAAAACATCCCGCATCGATCAACGTCACCTCGTGCCCGTCAAACAGCAGATGCTGACGGACCAGGGAACTGCCGATGGAAATGAAGTCGGCGGAGTTTGACATGCGATGCTTGGATTTTGGCGAGGGTTGGGGAGGAGAGGCAAACTTGACATGAGGCGGGTGCAACGCTTCGCCGGTGGGCGGCGTTTTACATTCGCAGGACCATCATGCCCGTCGAATTTCAAGACTACTACCAGACTCTCGGTGTCGCTCGCGACGCTGGGGATGACGAGATCAAAAAAGCCTTTCGCAAATTGGCGCGGAAGTACCACCCGGATGTGGCGGAGGACAAGGCGGCCGCAGAAGCGAAGTTCAAGGAGATCAACGAGGCCTATGAGGTGCTCAGTGATCCGGTGAAACGGAAAAAATACGATCAGCTCGGTGCCAACTGGCAAGACGCGGGTGGCTTTCAGCCGCCTCCTGGTTGGCATTCGGAAGGCGAGGGCTTTGGCTACGGCACGGCGGGGGGCTTCTCGGGAGAGCAGGAGTTTCACTTCGGCGGCACGGGGTTCAGCGATTTTTTCGAGCAGTTCTTCGGCGGCGGTGGTGCGCGCGCGGGCTGGACCCGGACTGAGGTGGGCCGGGCGGGTGCGGGCGGCAGGTCGGCGATGCGCGGCGCGGATGTGGAGGGCGATATCATGGTCACGCTGGAGGAGGCGATGCACGGCACGCAGAGGCCGATCACGCTGCGCTCGGCGGATCGTTCAACAGGGCAAGTGAAGCAGGATACCTTTCAGGTGCGCATCCCGCCGGGGGCGACGGACGGTCGGCGCATTCGGGTGCCGGGCCATGGCCAGCCCGGCGTGGGCGGAGGGGCTGCGGGAGATTTGTTTTTGCGCATCCGCTTGGCGGCGCATCCCGACTTCACCACCCGGGAGGCGGACGTGTATGGGGAACTCGAACTGGCTCCCTGGGATCTCGTTTTGGGCGCGGAGAGGGTGGTGAAAACGCTTGATGGTGAGATCAAACTGCGGATTCCAGCAGGCTCGGAGAATGGCCTGAAGATGCGGCTTCGCGGGCGGGGCCTGCCGAAAGGGAAAAGTGGGGAGCGGGGAGATTTTTACGTGCGGCTCGAGGTGGCGCTGCCTGCGCAGGTCAGTGCGGCGGAACGTGAGGCCTGGGAACGCCTGCGGGAGGTTTCCACGGGCAAAGTTTAACCCCGACAGGATGGGAAAATGATGCACGAAGCAGACGATCACGAAACGGTTTACGCCGTGGAGGAAGCAGCGGAGATGTCTGGTGTGACGCGAGAGGTGCTCCTCAGCTACTGCGAAATGGGACTGGTGTCAGTCGTCACCGACCCAACGGACGCACCGGGATTGAATGACGAAGGCGTTCATTGGGTGCGGAAGATGGAGCAGATGCGCCAGACCTGTGCGCTGAATCCGACGGCACTCCGGCTGATGGCTCAACTGATGCGGGAGGTGGAGACGCTGCAGGCGGAGCTGCGTGCGCGGCGCTGGTAGGGAGCGGGATCCTCACCAGCTGGTCTGAAAACCTGCGCCGCCGCTGAAGGCACCACCGAGTCGCGGGGTCGAGTCCACCTCGGGCAGCATCCAAACATGCGTGCGCAGGTGCCTAGCCCGCGAGCGGCGTCGGACAGAGATCGCCCACATCAGGATCCCTGCTGCAGCGAGGAGGCCGATCACCCAGGCCAGTGCGGTGCGCCATTGGGTCACCAAAAAATTCCAAGGGACGAACGTGACCGTGGCTGGGCGCTCATCGCCCGATCCCACCTCGGCCAGCGGAGGAGCAATCTCGATGGGTTCCGGAGAGGCGGATTGCACCACGGGAGGCAGGTGTTTTTCGATCCAAAACAACCTCACCGAGAGCTGCACCAAGTAGTCGTGGAGCTGACTTTCCACCCGCGTCGTGCGGCGTGCCGCCGCCACGCAATCCTCCACCGCCTCGCGCAGGAACGGCTGGCTCACGGCGTGCAAAGCGGTGGGTGGGAGGAAAAGCCGCGCGCGCCAGGGTTCTCCCATCGGGTAGATCAGCAGCGCGGCAGGTTTGCCCCCGAGTTGGTTGGTCTCTGCAGAGGTGATGGCAGTCAAGGCCGCCGGATCCTTGAGCTGGTGATTTTTTCCTGTGACAATGGCCCGCAATGGCAGTCGGGCTTGAGTGGCGTGATAGCCGAGAAAACGGCGCAGCTCATCGGCCTCCATTTCGGAAAGCTCCGCTGTCGGATCCACCAGGGGATCATTTTTGGGCCACTGCAGGATGGTCTCGACCGCTTCGGGCGTCAGATCCCGCAGCTCGATCGCGAGAGCGGGTTCGGATTGAGTCGCCGAGGCAGCGGCGGGGGCGTCATCCACCGCAGCGAACCACGGGATGGCGCGTCCATCGCTCAGCTGGGCGGAGAGAGCTTCGATGTCGAATTGAGGTGGAGCATCTTGAAACCGTAGCTGCAGCTCATCGTTGACCGTTGCGGGTGCCGCAGCTGCTTCTCCCAATGAGGGCAGCAAACCTCCAGCCAGGGGAGGAGCTGCTTCAATCGCCTGCTGACGCCATTCGGACGCGTCCCACTCAGGCAGTGTGAGGTCGGCGTCCTCCAGATCCTGCGCCGTTGCCAGTGGGTGAAAAACAGCCAACAACAGTCCCATCGTCAGCACCAGCGCTGACGGAACGGGAGGATCGTAAGGGTGACGGCTCATGAGTGGTGGGGGGATGATGTCTCCGTGGGAGCTTTTGATTGATGGCCTTGCCGCAGAGGCGTGAGGCCGAAGTCGCGAGGATTGCCCGCACGCCCAGGTAGGATGGCTTCTTCGAGTTGGGCGGACTGTGGCTGACCGTGGCGGCGATAGATACGCTCCAACCGCGCCAGCAACCCCTCAAGAGCTGCTGCTAGGTGACCCTGCGCCAAGTGCTCTTTCATTTCGAGGCTGATACGCTCCAGGGTCGGCTCGGGTAGCACCTTCTCCAAAGCGTAGCCGACGGCAAATCCGAAACGCTGCGCGGCGGGATCGAGAGTGCAGACCATGCCGTATTCGTTGCGCTTGGCGAATTGATGCGTGCTGAACGCGCCGTGGTTGAGGAGCCACATGCCGAGTTCCACCGGATTGAGCAGCGGCGGCAGAGATCCTATATAGATAGCGAGAAAAACCTGGGGGAACTGGCGTTCGAAAGCGTCCATCTGGTGCAGCAGGCGCTGGGAATCCGCCATGGGCAGCGCGTGAGCCCGATCCGTGAGGCGTTCCAGGCGTACCCATTGGTCGCCCAGATAGCTGGAAAGAGCCTGTTCGCAGAAGCCGCAGCCCGGGCAACGAGCCGTATTGGCGGCGAGAAGGGATTGGCAATGGGGACATTTCATATTTTCTAGATATTTGATAATTTAAATAAATGAACGTTTTGTGTCAACGAAGATCAAAAAAAAGGATTTACTTCCCCACCCGCATATGATGTTATTGAATTATCGACTGGATTTTCGAACCTTCGGAATCCTCCACGTACCCCCCACCAACACTATGAAAGTAACCGCACTTTTGATCGCGCTCGCCACAGGAGCAGGAGGCATGGCCCATGCCGCGTGGCAGCGTTTGCCCTCCATTGATGACCGCCCGGTGGAGATGAACGTCCAGCTTCTGAATGCCTCAGTGGTATCTTCCCGGGGTATTGGAGGTGCATCTTCAATGATTTCGGATGACCCCGTCGATGCCGTTTCCATCTCCACAGGCGTGAGCAGCGCCGTGGTGGACGCAGGCTCTCAAGTGATCTATGAGCGCATCGGCTTGGTGAATGCAGGTGTCGAAGGACGTGTATCGATCTCGGTGGGCTCCACTCAAGATGAGTTCACTCCGGTGGGACAAGCTGTTTTCACTCCAGCAGACACCCTGATCGCCGTCAACTTCGCTGGCATTCAAGGTCGCTATCTGAGAGTGGAGTTTGAAGCCTCCCGTGCGGGCAAGGTTCGCAACTTCCAAGTCTTCGGCAGCGCCGTGGATACCGACTACGTGCTGAAGCAAAATGGCAATGGCGCGGGTGGTGCCAGCGCCGTGAACGTGGCCACGGGCTTGGGTGGGGCTCGGATCATCTACGCGCATCCCGCGCCGATGGGCAGCGTCGATGAAATGGTGGAATACGGTTCCTTCGCTTTCCCTGAGTCGGATGAGCGCTACCGCACCGTGATCTATGATCTCGGCCAGCCTCGTTTCCTCAAGGAGTTTGGTTCGGTTCACTCGCCGCGTCCCGTGCGTCTGGAAGTCTATGCTTTCAGTGATCTGCCTGAGACGGAAGATTGGCGTGGTCGCCGGGCGTTTGACCCCACCGCTTTTGAGAACACGGAGCCCGTCGCCTCCTACGAGGATCCTCAGGGTCTGGGTTACGCGAAGTTCAAGCCCAAGCAAACCGTGAAAGCTCGTTACGTGGCCATGCGCTGGGAGCCCGACTTCAACCCGCCCGCCTTCTCGGTCGGTGGTGTGTTCATCGGTGCCGGCGGCATTGAGGGTGCCAGCTACGAGCCCGGAGCAGGCGGTCCTGGTGCGGGTGCAGCCGCTGGTCCGGTGGGTCCAGATGGTGGTGGTGCTGATGGTGCGGGCGGCGGTGCCGATGGTTCGGGCAGTGGGGCTGCTGGATCTGGCGGCTCGGGTTCTAGTAGTTTCCAGGCCGATTCTCGCCCCTGGGGTGGTTTCACGGGTCCCTTCGCTCCCAATAGCGTTTCCAGCGGTGGCGTCGGCGGACTTCCCGCCCCTGGAACTCCTGCGGCATCGACCCCTGCTGGCACGGCTGCATCGGGTGGTGGTGGCACTCGGATCATCGTTGCTCCTCCGCCAGTGGTGACTCCCGTCAGTCAGTAATCGCGGGCATTGAGCCTTTTTCTTTGAGCGGCGCTCCTCGTTTCGAGGAGCGCCGTTTTCATTTTTGCGTGTGAACCCCAGAGGAATTTGTCCTCCCCTTTTCTGGGTCAGCCGGAACAGAGTTTCCCGGGATCGAGTGAGTCGATGATTGAGTCGATGATTGAGACGATGATTGAGACGAGGATTGAGACGAGGATTGAGACGAAGATTGAGACGAAGATTGAGACGAAGATTGAGACGAAGATTGAGAAGAGGATTTTCCAAGTGCGGCAACCGAAGCCGCCGATGTGAGTCGGTGGTGGGGATTGCACCTGGGAGCTGAGCGCCATGAATGCCATTCGCGGCTACGTGACTGATCCAAATCATCGTCCCAATCGTCGTCCAACATCTCACTGGATCGATTGAGACGAAGATTTTCCAAGTGCGGCAACCGAAGCCGCCGATGTGAGTCGGTGGTGGGGATTGCACCTGGGAGCTGAGCGCCACGAATGCCATTCGCGGCTACGTGACTGATCCAAATCATCGTCCCAATCGTCGTCCAACATCTCTCCCGGGATCGATTGAGATGAGGAAGGTCCGACTTGCCAAAACAAATGAGTCTGAGCCATCTTGAGACATGCTGAATTACATTTGGGCAGGACTCTTTCTCATCGGACTTCTGGTGGCGGGTGTGTTGGGTCGGTACGACGGAGATCAGGGCGTCATTACCCAGGCTTTGAGTATGGCGAAGGTCGCGGTGATGGACATCGCGCTGCCGTTGGCTGGAATGATGATGTTTTGGTTGGGAATCATGCGACTGATGGAGCGCGCGGGTTTGTTGGCGCTGCTGGCGCGGGCGTTGCACCCGATCATGCGGCGGCTGTTTCCGCAGGTGCCGCGCGATCATCCCGCGCTTAGTGCGATGATCATGAACCTCGCGGCGAACATGCTGGGGCTAGGAAATAGCGCGACGCCTCTCGGCCTCAAGGCGATGGAGCATCTTCAAGAGCTGAATCCGCACAAACGCACCGCGACCAATGCGATGGTGACCTTCCTGGCTCTGAATACGGCGGCCTTCACCTTGGTGCCCATGACGGCGATCAATTATCTGGCGGCAGCCGGTGTGCCGAATGCCTATCGCGTGATTGTGCCCACCATCCTGGCCACGGCCTGCACCACATTGACGGCGATTTTGATGGCGAAGGGTTTGGAGCGGCTCGCGCGTTTTCGCATTCGGCCAGAGGAGGAAAAATCGGAAGAAGGGAGCGGGAAGGAGTCGGAGGGAAAATCGGGAATGTTGGGTCGCGGCAAAATTTTGTTGGGCGTGTTGCTGGCCTCCTTTGCTGGCATCACGGTGCTTGAGTTGGCGGATCCTTCGCTGCGCCAAAGCGTTCTGGATCGGACGGGCATTTCTTCGCTCATGCAGGCTGCGGAACGCCCGTCGGTGGCAGGTGCGAGCACGGCGGACGCAGCATCGGTGAGCGGTCTCGATGCGGCATCTGGCATTGATTGGAAGGCCAAGCTCAACAGCTTGTCCGCGCTGGCCATTCCCTTGCTTTTGGTGATCACGCTTGGTGTGGCTTTGGCCCGCAGGGTGAAGGTTTATGAAGAGTTTGTGGACGGTGCCAAGGAGGGTTTTTCCGTTGCCACGCGAATCATGCCCTTTCTGGTTGCCATGTTTGCTGCCTTAGCTGTTTTTCGATATTCGGGTGCTTTGAAGTTGCTGGAGTTTGCTCTGGGGCCGGCTCTCCGGGCTCTGGGATTTCCCCCTGAGCTGCTGCCGATGGCGTTGATGCGGCCTCTCAGTGGTTCCGGCTCCCT
>JAGRPD010000571.1 GCA_020439875.1 Verrucomicrobiales bacterium | reverse complement strand
GAGCTGCTGCGAATGACGCGGCGGACGGATGGCAAAAGCATGCCGCTGACTCGGGTGGTGGATCTGCGGATGGAGCGACGCAAGGGAACCGGCGTCAAGGCGGCGGATGCGGGGGTGCTTTCTCTGGTTTTGCGTCAGGCGATGACGGATCGGCTGGAGAAGGGTGAGCAGACGATCCTGTTCATCAATCGACGCGGGTTTCACTCGGCGATGAGTTGCAGTGCGTGCGGAGAGGCGGTGCAGTGCCAGGATTGCAGCATCGCGATGACGCTGCACAAGTCGGACAACCGTCTGGTGTGTCACATCTGTGGGGCGCGGCGTTTGCCACCGCTGAAGTGTCCGGCCTGCGGGGATCCGTCCATTCGCTGGTCGGGTTTTGGAACGGAGCGGGTGGAGGCGGTGGTGCGGGAGGTTTTTCCGCAGGCGCGTCTGGCGCGGGTGGATACGGACACGATGCAGCGGAAGCATCAGTTGCGAGACACGCTGACGCAATTTCGGGCGAAGAAGCTGGATATCCTGATTGGCACGCAAATGATCGCCAAGGGGCTGGACTTTCCCAATGTGACGCTGGTGGGGGTGTTGAATGCGGATTTGGCTTTGAACCTGCCGGATTTCCGGGCGGCGGAACGGACCTTTCAGTTGCTGGTCCAGGTGGCGGGCCGGGCGGGGCGCGGCGAGGTGCGGGGAGAGGTGTATGTGCAGACTTTTACACCGCACAGTCCAGCCATTCAGTATGCGCGGCACAATGACTTTGAGGGTTATGCCCAGCAGGAGCTGGAGATGCGGCGGCAGTTTGACTATCCGCCCTACGCGCATGTGCTGCTGGTGACGAGTCGTGGCAAACATCAAACTCAGGCGGAATTCACCCTGCAAACGCTGAAGCAACGCCTCGCTCAGGGCATGCCGGATGGGGTGGTGATGGGTGAGCCGTGCCCGGCTCCGCTGGCGAAGGCGCACGGCCAGCATCGCTTTCAACTGCTGCTGCGCAGTGCGCGGATCCGCCCGCTGGCGCGGCACGTGCGGGACGTGGTGAAGAGCATGACGCTGCCGCGGGATGTGACGGTGGTGTGGGATGTGGATCCGATGAGTCTGGGCTAGCTCACTCGCGGGCGGCGATGACGAGGAAGTTGTTGAAGGGAGTGGCTCCCCACAGGGGCACGAAGCGGGGCGTCAGTCCACACTCAATGAGCAACTGCTCGAGCCAGACGCGATCGGGATGGTGCGAGGGGGAGGAGGGCATCCAGCGGATCCAGTGGGAAAAGTGATCGATCCCCACCGTGACCCGAGAGCGCCACGAGTCATCGCGCAGGGCATTGCGCAGGATGAGGCGGTGGCCGGGCTCGGTGAGGCAGGCGGCAGTCTGGCGGAGGATGTGCTCTTGCACTTGGATTTCCACAAATTGCAGCACGTCCAGCAGGGTGACGTGGCCCTGATGATCGGAGGCATCGAGGTGAGCAAAGTCTCCGGTGACAAACTCAAGTCCGAGGTGATGCTGGGCGCTGATGCGGCGGGCGAGATCGATCTTTCGAACAGAGAGATCGAGGCCGCGAATGGGGCCGGTGTAGTTGGACTGGCGGAGGTAAATGGGAAACAGACCTGCTCCGCAGCCGAGATCCAGCAGGGGGGCGGCTTCAGCCTGGTGCAGCTCCTGGGTGATGCGTTCGTACACCGGGTCGGTGCGGGTTTTCCAATAGGCGTAGCTCCGCATGAACGGGCGGGGGTAGAGTCGGGCCAACCGCTGGGCGCGAGCGCTGGCGGTGTCTGATGCAATGGATGTGCGCGGGATGCCGACCGTGTCCATGATGAGCCTTCACTGTTGGGCGGGGAAAGGCCCTGTCTCAAGTGCCTTCTCGCCGATTGGAAAGAGTCGAGCGAGGGCGGAATCGTGGTCGGTCAGGTTTGGGGCGCTCATGCGCTGCTTCCCGGATGGAGGAAGAATTTTGAAGTCACGGAGGAATGGCGCTTGCTGAGGGGGCGAGAATTTTTCACACTGCCTGCCATGTCGTCGGGATCTGTGTCTTCCTCTGCATCGCCGTTGGTGGATCCGGCGGTGCTGATGCGGATCCGCTCTCTGGAGGTGCGGGCGCGGGTGGTGGTGGAGGGGATCTGGAGGGGATTGCATCGGAGCCCGCGGCACGGTTTTTCAGTGGAGTTCAGCGAGTATCGCCCCTACGTGCCGGGGGATGATCTGCGGCATGTGGATTGGCGGTTGGCGGCGCGCAGTGGGCGGTATTTTTCAAAACGCTACGAGGATGAAACGAATCTGTGGCTGCAGCTGGTGGTGGATCAAAGCGCGTCGATGGCCTACGGCTCGGGGGCGTGGAGCAAGGCGGCCTACGGCGCGACCTTGGCGGCGACGCTGGCGCTGTTTTTAATGCGGCAGGGGGATGCGGTGGGGGTGACGACGTTCGCCTCGGGGGTGGAAGAGCATGTGCCGCCACGGAATCGACCGGGGCATCTGCGGCGCTTGCTGACGGAGCTGGAGCGACCGGCGGTAGGGCGGGGGACGAGTCTGGATCTCTCCATCGGGCAACTGGCGGAGCGGTTGCGCCGGCGCGGGGTGGTGGCGGTGGTGTCGGACCTGCTGGCTCCGCTGGAGGTGCTGCGGGGGCGGCTGGCGGAGCTGGGGGCGATGGGGCAAGATGTGGTGATGTTTCACGTGATGGATCCAGCGGAGGTGGATTTGAAGATGAGCGAGGCCGCGTTTTTTGAGGATCCAGAGGGCGGCGCGGGTTTCTGGGTGGATCCCGAAGTGGCGCGGACAGACTACCGCAAGCGAGTGGAGGCTCATCTGGCGGAGGTGCGGGCGGCCTGCGAGAGCGCGGGGGTGGACTACCACTGGTGCCAGACGGATCAGCCGCTGGAGTCGGCCCTGTTTGATTGGGTGATCCGCCGCCGAGGTGTGGCGGCGAGGAGGCGCGCATGAACTGGCTTTTCCCTCTCTATCTCGCGGGTGGGCTGGCGGTGCTGGCTCCGATCTTGCTGCATCTGCGGAAGCAACCGCCGAAGCGGAAGGTGGTGTTCCCTGGGGTGATGTTTTTGCAGGAGACGGCGATGCGCTCGACGACGCGGCGGCGCGTGGAGCAGTGGCTTTTGCTGCTGTTGCGGTGCCTTTTGCTGGTGCTGCTGGCGTTGATTTTTGCCCGGCCCTGGTGGCGGGGTGCCGAGACGAGAGGCGCGGCGGGAGCGGGAGTGGCGCGGATGGTGCTGGTGGATGT
>JAGRPD010000570.1 GCA_020439875.1 Verrucomicrobiales bacterium | reverse complement strand
TGGCGCTCTTGGCTCGATCCGACACAGCTTGCGCTGAAACAATCGGGGTGATGGGCGTGTTCATGTCGCCATGAGAACACAGGTTTTGGTGCTGGCCGCGGCATTGCCTCTGCTTGGATTCGCGGCGGATCGGCCGAACGTTGTCGTCATCTTCACGGATGACCAGACGTTTCGCGGGGTGGGCTATCAGCATCCCGAAGTCAAAACGCCGCATTTGGACGAGCTGGCCCAAAGTGGGATCATCTTTGAGCGCGCCTACGTGGCGAGCCCCATTTGCGCGGCCAGCCGGGCGGCGATGATGACCGGTCTGTTTCCCCAGAAGAATGGCGTGATGGCTCTCAACAGCAAAGCCTTTGCCGCGTATCAAGAGGGAGGCTCGAAGGCGTCGCGGACGCTGGCTGCCAGGCTTTCCTCGGCGGGCTACGACACCGCGCTCTACGGCAAGTCTCACTTGGGGGAGCCCCAAAAGTACGGCTTTCAAACCGGAAGTGAACTCAAGGACGACGACCAGACGTTTGAGAACGCGGCGGAGTTTTTGCGTGCGCGCGGTTCGTCCTCGAAGCCGTTTTTTCTCTGGCTGGCACCGCACAAACCGCATGTGCCTCTTTTCCCGGAACAGGAGTGGCTGGATCTTTATCCACAGGGTTCCATTCACCTGCCGAAGAACTTTCTCACGGAGCCGACCAGCGACAGCCTCAACAATCAGGGAACGCCGGGGCAGGCCTATTACCGGGATTCCAACTACCGCCGAAACATCGATCAACTGCCCGCCGGACCACCTCGGGATGAAGCGACAATGCTGGCCTTTGTCCGTGCCTATTACGCGGTGATCAGCCGTCTGGACCAGCAGGTGGGCGAATTGGCCGGGCTGTTGCGGGAGACGGGTCTCATGGAAAACACAATCGTGTTTTATCTTTCCGACAATGGCTACCACCTGGGCTCCCACGGACTCGGAAACAAGATCACCATGCACGAGGAATCGGTGCGCGTGCCGATGTTTGCTTTTGGTGCGGGCATTGAGGCGGGGAAGATTTCGCAGGCACTCGTTTCGACGCTCGATTTGTATCCGACGCTGATGGAACTGGCTGGAGTGTCGAAACTTGAAGAGCCGCCCGCTGGCCAATCCCTGCTGCCGTTGTTCAAGAATCCCGAACTGGAATTTCGCAACACGGTGTTCAGTGAGTGCGTGGGGGTGGGAGGCACGGCGGGGCAGGGGCACCGCATGGCGCGCGGAGACCGGTGGAAACTGATCCTCAGCGATACCGACGAGGAATTTTTGTTCGATCAACGCGACGATCCGTTTGAACTCACCAATCGAATCAGCGACCCCGAATTAAAAACCATCGTCGAGGCCCTGCGGCGGGATCTGGCGCAGTGGATGAAAGAGAACGGGGATCGACCTTATCCCGGCGCGCCGCAGTAACCCGCGAGAATCTGGAACTTCTCATCCCGCTGCACTCTGATTTGCGGCGATGGAGGAACCGTTCAAGGCTGAAGACGCAGCTCCGAAAAAACGGGTCGATGATCCGATGCCATGGTTTCGGCAATGACGCGGCTGGAGAGGACGTGGAACGCGCGGGCCGGGCGAAAGAAAATGTAGTCGATGCGGTTTTTCGGATTCTGAGAAGGTGCGCTAGGCTCAAAGGCGTCGTCGTTGCCGCTGTGCCACTGGGTGAGGAGTTCGGCGATGGGAGAGGAGTCGGGCGTGGCATTGAAATCACCCGCCAAAATGGTGCGCGCAGCATCCTTTTCAGCGAAGAATTCGTTTAGAGCCTTGGCTTCAGCGAGCCGATCTTCTGGGACATTGTGTTGAAAGTGGGTGCTGATAAAACGGAGCGGTTTGCCATCGGGAGCCTGCACGGTGACGGCGATGGCTCCTCGGGGGTAGGTTTGAAGTTGCTCAGTGGCCTCGGTGTAGGGGAGCGGTTGGATGTGGACGTCCAGAATGGGTAGCTTGGTGAGAACCGCGTTGCCGTAGAGTCCTCCCTGATAGTGCTGAGTGGGTCCGTAGCGAACTTGGAGGCCCGTCAGTTCGGCCAGCTTGCGAGCCTGATGGACGCGATGAGAGCGTTCGACGCCGACATCGACCTCCTGCAAGGCGACGAGATCGGGATCGAGGTTTTGGATGACCTTAGCGAGGCGTTCGAGGTCATAGTTTCCGTCCATTCCCTGACCGAAGTGGATGTTGTAGCAAAGTACGCGCAGGGGTGTGGGCGCGGGCTCGTCGGCAGACAGGGGGAGGCTCAATAGAAAGACGATCGGTGCGAGGAGACGTGTCATGATGGTGCGGGGGGATTTTGGTGGATGGCTGGGTGTCGGTCAACGAATCGGAGAGGGGATTTCGAATGAGAGTAGAAAACAATTTGATTTTAGGATGAGACCTTGGTGGAATCATTGAATGAAAATGTCTCGATGCGTGAAGGGGCTGGGGATTGTGGTGCTGATGGTGGTCGGAAGCGGATGTGGCAGCACGGGTCGAAGGACAGTGGAATTTTTTTCTGACACTGTGGCACCTCCCGTGGCGAAGCTTGCCAGTCTCGCTGTGAGGCCGATCGCGGGAGACACGACCTTGAAGAGGTTGGAAGAACTGAGGATGGAGAGAAAGCTGGGTTACTTCACTGGGGAGCCGAGGTTGATCCCCATTGCCTCGAATTTGTTTTGGTTTTATCAGCCGCTGGATCCTAAGGAACAGTTTGCTTTTGTGAGCTACATGCATGACCCCGATTGCGAGTGTGCGGGCAAGTGCGATGTCCGCCAGAGAAAGCCGTGGAAGATCGTGCCGCAGTCGATGATTTTTGATGGGGCGAGTGTGCCGCGTGTGGCCTGGAACGTGAAGAGTTTTGGTCCGTTTGATTTTACCAAGTCGGCCCTCATTCATGACTGGTTGTTCGAGGCGCATCACAGGGCGCAGATCGCGCAATACGGCTACAACATAAGCGCGTTTGAGGGGGGTGAGCACGGAACCGAAGCGCAATTGAGAGAACTCGAAAGCGCTTTTCGCAAAGTGGAGCAATACATTGAAAAAGACGAAATGAAGACGGACTGCAATCGATTGAGGTCCCGTGCCAAAAAGGGGCTGGAGATGGAAGATGCGGCATGGATCATGGCGGAGGCGATTTACCGAGAGATGTTGACGTCTGAGGTGCTGATGGAATTGACCGAGGCAACGATCGACCATGAAAAACAGGAGATGAACGAGGAGGAGCGTGTGTTTGCGAGCACGGTTCGGGGTTTGACCAAGCAGGTGGAGCCTGCATTGTCCATTTCCAGACCTCGGAGGCATGTTTTAGGGGTGTATCGTTACGCGGTGGATTCCATCTTTTGCCGAAACGGAGCTTGGGAGCCCAAGTCGCGGCGTGGAGCGCGAAAAGAGGAGAGTCCCCATGCGAGTTCGATTGCGACTTTGGAGGCGCTGAAGCGCACAGCGCTCAGAGAACCTGAGAGGTTCAAGGAACTGCGGAATGAGAAGGTAATCACTCCCGAATTGCTCATGTTGCTGGGGTTGCGGGAGACGAAGTCACTCCCAGAAAAGGCTGTCGAACACACCGTGTCGCAGGATGTGGTGGAGAGTGCGAAGGAGCTTCAGGCGCAACAAGAGATGCTTCGCATCGTCAGGGAAATCAGCACGCTGGCACGCGATGCGGCAGCGAGCCAGCCTTTGGAATAGGATGGGGATCAAATGAAGGCGGAGGGGATTGATGCCTGGGATAGACGATTTTTTTGTCTGGGGCTGAGCGTGGAGTTTGTGTAGGGGTAACGCATGCGGTTTTTGCTTTTCTTGATGGCACTGTCTTGGATGACTCCTGGGTATTCTGCGGAGGAGGTGCGGCCCAACATTTTGTGGATCACGGTGGAAGATATGAGTCCGACTCTGGGCTGTTACGGTGATGCGTTTGCAAATACGCCCAACATCGATCAACTGGCGGCTCAAGGGGTGCGGTACACGCGGGCCTTTGCGGCGGCTCCGGTTTGTTCTCCATCGCGCTCGTGTTTGATCACGGGGACACCGCCCAGTTCCCAGGGAACGCATGAGATGAGATCTGCTTTTCCGCTGCCACTTGGAGTCCATGGCTTCCCGTCACTGGCGAGGCAGACGGGTTATTTTTGCACCAACAATGTGAAGACGGATTACAACACGGGAGATGAAGCGCGGTTGATTGAGGAATGCTGGGATGAATCAAGCGCGAGTGCTCACTGGCGGAGCGAGAAGCGGCGGCGTGACCAGCCGTTCTTCGCGGTTTTT
>JAGRPD010000569.1 GCA_020439875.1 Verrucomicrobiales bacterium | reverse complement strand
GCTTTGGGCGAAGGGTTGCTGCGGTGGGACCCGGGGGAGGGGCGAATCCGGACGTCCCGTCGTTTTACAGCCTGGGAGGGCGGGGGGGAGTACAATGTGGCGCGGGGCTTGCGCCGCTGTTTTGGGCGGCCGACGGCGGTGGCGACGGCATTGGCGGACAATGAGATTGGCCGGTTGATGGAGGATTTGATTTTGCAGGGGGGAGTGGAGACGTCGTTGATCCAATGGGTGCCGTATGACGGGATTGGCCGGAAGGCGCGCAATCCGATCAATTTCACGGAGCGTGGCTTTGGGGTGCGGGGGGCGCGGGGCAGTGTGGATCGGGGGCACAGTGCGGCGTCTTTGATGAAGGCGGGGGAGTGGGATTGGGAGGCGATTTTTTCTCAGACGGGCTGCCGGTGGCTGCATACGGGGGGGATTTTTGCGGGTCTGAGTGAGAGTACGGCGGAGCTGACGCTGCAGGCTTGCGAGGCGGCGCGGCGGCATGGGGTGACGGTGTCTTATGATCTGAATTACCGGGCGTCGCTGTGGCAGGACCGGGGAGGATTTGCGGCGGCGCAGGCTCTCAATGAGCGGTTGGCGGCTTCGGTGGATGTGATGATCGGGGTGCTCTGCGATGAGCCGCCGGTGGTGTCTGCGGTGGCTCCGGGGCAGGGGGATTTGTTCCCCACGGAAGATGCGGCGCTGCGCCCGGCGATGGAGGCGCTGGCGGTGCGGTTTCCGAACTTAAAAACGATCGCGGCGACGCTGCGGCGGGTGCATACGGCGAGTGTGAACGATTGGGGGGCGCTGGTGTGGCATGAGGGTTCGTTCCATCGGAGTCGGGACTATCGACAGCTGGCGATTTTGGATCGGATCGGTGCGGGAGACAGCTTTGTGGCGGGGCTGATCCATGGCTTGCTGGACGGGGATGCGGCGCAGGCGGTGGAGCTGGGGGCGGCGCACGGTGCGCTGGCGATGACGACGCCTGGCGATACGAGCATGGCGACGCTGGCGGAGGTGAAGGCGCTCTGCGCGGGGGGGGATGCGCGGGTGCAGCGCTGAGGGTGGATCACTCGGCTCCGCTGCGACTGCCGCGCCAGGCGCAGACGCCTTTGCTGGAGGGGGCGGCGACGAAGTCGAGCAGGCGCTGGGCGCGGGCGGACCAGGTTTGCTGCTGGGCGGCGGTGAGGGCCTGTCCGCGATTCATGCCGGATTGGAAGAGGAGGTTGAAGAGGTGTTTCAGCTCGGCGCGGTCCTCGGCGGTGAAGCCCTGACGGCGGAGGCCGATGGTGTTGAGGCCGACGAGGCGGTTGTAAAGCTGGGCGCGGCAGTAGTGGGGGATGTCTTTGCTGAAGGAGCCGTTGCCCTGAATGACGCAGCCGTCTCCGATGCGGAGGAACTGGTGAAAAACGGCTCCGCCGCCGATGAAGGTGTTGTCTCCGACGACGACGTGACCGGCGAGCAGGGCGCTGTTGGCGAGGACGTTGCTGCGGCCGAGTTGGACGTCGTGGGCGAGGTGTACGCCGACCATGAGGAGGTTGTCATCCCCGATGCGGGTGACGCCTCCTTCTTTGCTGCCGCGATGGATGGTGACGTGTTCGCGAAGGGTACAGTTTTTTCCGATCTCGACGGAGCTGTGTGTGGCGGGATCAAACGACAGATCCTGGGGGGCCTCACCGATGACGGCTCCGCGGCCGATGCTGCTGCCGGGTCCGACATGGACGCTGCCGATGAGCTGGGCGTGGGCAGCGACGCGACAGCCGGAGGCGAGGACGACGGGTCCTTCGAGGATGGCGTAGGGACCGATTTCGACGTCGTCAGCGAGGGTGGCGAGGGGGTCAACGAGGGCGGTGGGATGAATCATGAGGGGGGGAAAGGCGGGCGGTATCTCGGGGCGGTGATCAAAGGTAACCGGACTCCCGAAAGCTGAAGTAGGGCTGGGGGCGGCTTTGCAGGCGGGTGCCGATGATGAGGTGATCGAGGAAGGCGACGCGCATGAGGGGGGCGACTTCTTTGATGCGGCGTGTGAGGCGGATGTCGGCCTCACTGGGTGAGGGGTCGCCCGACGGGTGATTGTGCAGCAGGATGAGGCCGTAGGCGTTGTGCAGGATGGCGGGCCGCAGGATTTCGCGAGGGTGGGCGGAGGCTTCGTTGAAGGTGCCGTAGGAGATTTCTTCTTGGCGCAGGAGGCGATGGCGGGTGTTGACGAGGAGGACGCGGACGGACTCGCGATCGAGGGGCTGCATCTCGGGGGCCATCAATTGATAGACCTGTTCGGGGGTTTCGAGCGGTTGCTCGAGGAGGGCCTGCTGCTCGGCGCGGCGTCCGAGTTCGAAGGCGGCGGCGAGCAGGGCGGATTTGGCGGGGCCGAGCGCTTTTTCCTGCTGCAACTGACTGGGAGATTGGCGGGATAACATGCGCAGGCTGCCGTGGCTGCGGAGCATGCGCTGGGCGACTTGGAGGGCGTTCTCTCCGGGGATGCCGGTATTGACGAAGAGGGCGAGGAGTTCGGCATCCGAGAGGGCGGCGGGACCGAGCCGCAGTAGGCGCTCGCGTGGGCGGTCGCTTTCTGGGATGTCCTGGATTCTAGAACGGATCGGCGGGCCAGCACTCACGGTGGCTTTTAGTCAAGCCAGCACGCGGCACTTGTCGAGCAGGTTGTGCAGGTAGCGACCGGTGCCTTCGAGAGCGTCGCGATAGGGAGAGGCGGGCAGCACGAGGAGCTGGGCCTGGGCTTCGCGGATGAGGGTCTGGCCGTGGCTGACGGCGCGGTCGAGAGCGCCTTCGTAATCGGCGATGCCGGCGAGGATGCTGGTATCCATGGGCTCTCCCTGGAGGAGCATGCGGCTGAGTTTGGTCTTCTGAGCCTCGGTGGCGTTCATCAGAAGGTAGAGCATGGGCAGGGTGAGTTTGCCTTTGAC
>JAGRPD010000056.1:9560-9863 GCA_020439875.1 Verrucomicrobiales bacterium | reverse complement strand
ACACGGCAAGCCCGAGCGCCAGCGGAGGCATCGCGCCTTACACTTGGACAGCCACCGGTTTGCCTGCCGGTCTCTCGATCAATCCGAGCACGGGTGCGATCAGTGGTACGCCCACGGTTGACGGTAACGCCACCATCACCGCCACGGATGCAAATGGTTGCTTCAACACCACGTCGCTGACCATCAACCCGTTCAGTTGCCCCATCATCACCGTCACACCCGACCCGCTCGCCAGTGGCACGGTGGGCACCGCCTATAGCGCGAGCCCTGTAGCTAGTGGTGCACCGGGCGGCAGCAGTTACA
>JAGRPD010000056.1:0-9497 GCA_020439875.1 Verrucomicrobiales bacterium | reverse complement strand
ACACCGACCGCAACCGGCAGCGCCACCATCACCGCGACTTACGTCGGCCCCGGTGGCGAGCAGTGCCAAGGCAGCACGATGTTGGAGATCAAGCCCTACTGCTGTCCCCAGGTCTTCATCGCCGTTCCGTAGTAAATCTGACCAACTGCAGTCGCATCCAAATGTCCCAAACCTCACGAGTCTGAAACTCGGGGGGCGGGGGCAATGGGGAGCGGCTGCACTTGGTTGCGGAAACTTAGGTAAATAGCTCAGATAAAGCTCCCTCAAAGGGAGCGTCCAGCGACGGTGAGGGAACGTCGCGCACTTGCACGCATCTCTCCCGGTCGATTGGAATCATTCCAGCGACCTCGGATCTCGGTAACCCGGTGCCAGTAAAAGCCCAATCCTCCGTGGTGAGATGCTTGGTAGCATGGGCTTTCTGGCCCTTGGCTGAGGCTGAGACGCAGGTTTGAAAAACCAGACCTTGATGGTTTCATTATGCTTATCAAAAAGTAAAACAAATAATAAAGAAACCAGAGAATTCTGGATAGGACAAATAAAAATCCTAAAACGAATTCTTGATTTAATTTGCCGTTAAATTATAATTTCCATAAATACAATTGTTTTTGGGTTCGAGTGGATTCTCCGATTGCTTACTTTTTGCTCGTCCAAACCATCTTTTATCAAGCCTTTCACCTCCATGCGATTTCTCCCGATTGCCCTCACCATCTGGTTTCTTGCGCAAACCTCTTGGGTATTTTCCGCGCCGCTCATTGACAACAATGGGGGCACTTGGCTGGATGCCTACAACGACAATCTCGGAACCTCAGCCGTCCAGCAAACCGTCGTCGATGGGGCCTCCGGTGTGGTCAGGCTGATCAGCGGCCAGTCCAGCGGTTCCTTCACGACTGTTCGGATCAAACCCACCAGTTTCAATGCGTGGAAGCGACTCAACCTCGAAGGCACTTGGTCTGCTGCTTCCGATGTTCAGGTCAGCTTGCTCGACCCGGCCAATGCCGATGCCCCCATCGTCGGATTCCAAAACATCCCCTACACCGGGCCGATCGACCTCACTAGCCTCAGCGCCACCACCTACACGGAGATCAAAGTCCTCGTCACGCTGACCGCTGGCTCCGTCTCACCTGCCGTCACCGCCACCACCGTCGAGTGGAATCCCATCTCCCTACTTCTCCTGGATAAAAAAGCCGTTCCCGAAGTCGTGGCTGGCCAACTGGTCAACTACCGCGTTCGTTACTCCACCAGTTTTGTCGAAGCGAAAGATCTCGTCGTCTGGGATCGCCTGCCGAATACCGCACAGGGCACCGTGACTTACCCGCAAGACTTTGGCCAAAACGACAACCCGACGTTTGTTTCTGCCACCTCGGGCGGTCAATACACCGCCTCCGCCATCACGGTCAAAGGCGTGAACATCCCCGCCAACTCGGTGTATTGGGATCTCGGCACCGTGGCTGAGGGCACCACCGACACGCTCACCTTCACGCTCAAGACTCTCAACGGCACGCTCGACGGCACCACGATGGACAATCAGACCCACGCCGATGCCGCCAACGCCGCCGCTGTTGACAGCATCACCACCCAGACGGTGATCCGTTCCGTGCCCGATCCCTCCCTCGATAAACAGGCTGGCACGGGCATCTTCGTCGTGGGAAAGGACGAGAATTACACCATTCCCGGCACGGTGAATTGCTTCAAAATCAGGGCGAAAAACTCGTACCTCGGCGAAGGCCGCGAGACCATGTACGAAACCGTGGTTTATGACGATCTGACCGATCTGGTCGGAAAAATGGATCCCAACTATGGAGGAGCAGGCATTCCCGCGACGTCCATCAACGCTGGTGGTACTTACGTGGCCAGCTACACGCCACCCACCGGTGGTCCCGCCTTTCCTGCCGTCGTTTGGAATGTCGGTAAAATGGAACCCGGTGCCATATTCAACGGATCCTTCTGCGTCAAACTGCTCGATAGCCCGCCCCTCATCTCTCCCGGGCAATATGAAAACATCGCCTGGCTGGACAGTGCCCGCACCCGCCCGAGCCTGCGCACCCTCACGCCGTTGCGCGACGATTTGATCGTCAAATGGCCGCTCGACGTGAGTCCACGCGGCTCCTTTGCCAAAGGCGACAACCTCGTCAACAACTTCACCATCAATGCAGGCATCGATGAGGATCCCCTCGCCCATGTCAAACCCGGCGGCAGCTTCCCTTATGGTCTGCGCGTTACCAACAATGGTTTTTCCGCGCTCAATGACATCGTGCTGCTCGACAAAATTCCCGTCAACACCACCTTCAAAAGCGCTTGGTTTGAAGACCCTTGGCTGCAGGCCAACGCCAAGATATTTTACTCCACCACCGACACGGCTGACTGGGACACGCCCCCAGACATCGACGTCACTCAGGCTCCGACGGATCTCGATCCGGTCGGCAACACGGACTGGAACGACTACGCCGCCAGTCCTTCTGCTGATCCTTCGCTTGTGAAATGGGTAGCCTATTACATCCCAGCGGTGAACTCGACCTTCTTCGACAACACCTCCGCTGGTTGGATCGCTGGTGCTCCGCAGAGCGTGCGCGTCTATTTTGACGTCAACGTCTCCACCACGGCGCTGGATCCCGATCCCTGCGTCGATCAATTCCTCATGAACCGCGGCCTGTTCCGCTGTTTTGGTTTCACGCCGCTCAATGGCGGTGCGGCCCAGGCTACCACGCTTTCGGCACACGATGATGAACCGACGCGCGTGGCCATCGACAAGCCCGTGCTTGAGTTCCTGCAAAGAGGCATTGTCTCGCCCAACCTCATCACCAATTCCCAAAATCTCACCTACACGGCCGCGATCAAAAACACGGGCGAGGCCATGGCACCGAACGTCGAAGCGATCGTTACCTGGCCGCAGGCACCGGTGAACGGCTTCAGCCAGTTCCTCTCCTTCATCAGTGTCAGTCCCAGCAACATCACCAGCTTTGATCCCAACACCGGCTCCCTCACCCTTAGCCTTGGCAACCTTGCCCCTTGAGCCAGCGTGCCCATTTCCCTCACGGTGAATGCGCCGAAAGGCATCGACTTTGGCACCGAACTCACCTTCACCTCCCGCGTCACCACCACCGGTGCCGCTTGTCCGCCGCCACCTGCTTTCGATCAGGCCAGCGCCGTGGCCGAAATGCGCCCCATGCTCCACGTTTTCAAAAAGGACGTGCTCGACCTCATCCCCTCGGGCGGCTACCTCGACTACAAGCTGACGCTTTACAACACCGGCGAGGCACCCTCTCACGGCACTTGGGTGGTTGATCGCATACCAGCGGAAATGGTCTTCACCGAGGCATACGGCCCGCAGGGAGAAATGGTGTGGTTTTCCTCCGACGACGACCTGCCTCCCAATTTCCTCAGCCCCTCTCAACCCATCGATGCCAGTGTCATCGCCGCGAAGTTCTCCCCCGGCATCCATGACGATGGTGGCACGCCAAGCGATCCCACGGATGACGTCTGGACCAGCCCTTTCGGAGACCAGACCCGCTGGGTCGCTTGGGAAATGGATGCCGTGACCTACTCGCCACCGCTCTATCCCGTCGGCATGGTCCACGAAGTTGGCTTCAGAGTGAAAAACGATCTCGATGGGCCTGGCTCCGGTACGGCGGGTTCTCCCTCCGGCAATGTCATCTTCAACACCACCGGCGTGTTTTCCGATGAGCTGCTCCAGGCCATCGGCAATGAAGTCGTCACCACCATCAAAGACGCCCCCGGCATCCTCGTTCAGAAGACCGGCCCCAGTGTCGTCTCCTCGGGTGAAGACTTCGCTTGGACGGTCTCGTATTACAACAACTCCGGCATCGCCGATGACATCGTCACCGTCACCGACATCTTGCCTGCAGGAGTGGAATTCGTCTCCGCCACCCACACCTGGAATGCCGCGGCTCTCGGCAACGGCGCGCCCACTGACAACAACAGCCAGTCCGTCCCCAGCAGTGTCACCGCCAATCCCGACGGCACCACCACCGTCACCTTCAACATCTCCGGTGCGGCCGGTTACTGCGGCAACGGCACCGACCTCGCCTCGCTCGAAGGCGGAACCATTGTGATTAACGCCCGCGTCGCCTCCGGCACGGCCTCGGGCGTGGATGTGCGCAACCGCGTCACCGGCACCGCCGTCAATGGCCTCGACTCCTCTTCCTCCTCCGATGAGCACCTCGTCCTGGTGCGCAATGCGGAAATCGGGGTCACCAAATTCGGCAGCACCGCCAATCCCGTCGCAGGTGACACGCTCACCTACACGCTCATCGTCCGGAATACCGGGCTCAAGGATGCCACCAATGTCGTCGTTGCCGACATCCTGCCCGCCGGTCTCACCTTTGTCCCCGGATCGGCCTCCGTGTTGACATCCGGCTACACCCTTGGCGCGCCCGATGTCAGCGGCAGCACGCTGACTTGGAGCGTTGCTTTTGGCAATGCCCTGACCAAGGCCCCGCTTGCCCCCGGCATTCTTCCCGCCTTTTCCGGCGACGTCGTTATTCAATACAAGGCCACCGTGCTTGTCGGAACGGTTCCCGGGACCGACCTGGAAAACACGGTCACTGTCACGACCGACACGCCGGAGGACAACACCGTGCCCAACAGCGACAACGAGCAAGTCACCACGCCCTATCCCGATCCGGCGGTCTATAAAGATGGCCCGGATTTCGTGCAACCCGGCAGCCGCTTCACCTGGACGATCGACTACTGGAATGCTTCTCGCGAGGCTGCCACCGGCGTGTATGTGATCGATACCCTGCCGGACTACACCGCCGATGGGGAAACCGATGTCACCTTCATCGGCCAGTCCGCTCCGGCGGGTGTGACCGCCTACTACCACGCAGGTGTCACTTCCTCCGTGCCCGCCTTTGATCCTGGCAATCCGACCGCTGGCGGTTGGAGCGCCACGCCCACCACGCCGGTCAATCACATCGCTTGGCTCGTGGGAGCCCTCGGCCCGCAGGCGGGGCCATTTCAAATCACTCTTACCGCTGAGGCCACCCGGCCCAACGGTGGCTCACCCGCGCCGCTTCCTGCAGGTGTCAACCTCGACAACCAGGTCACCATCCACCTCGTCGGCACTGACAACGATCCCTCCAACAACAGCGACAACCACATCACCCGCACGCCGGGCAATGACATCGCGCTGACCAAGACCGGCTCGGTCGAAGGCAACTTCCCAGGCCTCGCCCCCGGCGCGCCGCTCGCCTACACCCTCACGCTTTCCAACAGCGGCACGCAGACCGCTTACGGTGTGGAAATCCAGGATACCCTTCCGGCACTGCTCACGTTGCAAAGCCCACCGGATAACTTCCTCGAACTCGTTCTCACTGACGCTTCCGGCAGCCCCGTCCAGGCCGTCGATCTCGCCGGTGCTCCCATCACCGATCCCATCCCCGTCACTCGCGTGGTCAGCGGCTCCACGGTGCGTTGGTATCTCGGCACCAACAGCAGTGGTGATGCCCTTTACTACCGCAAGGTCGGTTTGCCCACCGGCGCGGAGACCTCCTTCAAGGTCTATACCCGCGTGCTCGACAACGTCGCCAACGGCACCGCGCTCGACAACACCGCCACGGCTATCCTGCACAATGAGGACGACAGCGTGCCTGCCGAACTCGTCACCACCAACAACACCGACACCAGCTCCACCGTTGTTTGTCGACCCGACCTCACCGTGCGCAAGTCCGTCACCGATGCCGCCACCGGCTCCGAACAATGGACCGAATCCGGCAACCTCCTCACCTACCGCATCGATTACAACAACCTCGGCTACGCTCCCGCCTCCAACAGCGTGATTTCCGAAATCGTGCCCGCGGGCACTTCGCTGGCGAATGTCGTCCCTCCTCTCGGCTCGTCCGTCACCTATTACCCCGGCCCCGGAGCCACCAATGCCACCTCTTTTGATGTCAATCTCGGCACCGTTCCTGCTCCGGCCAATCTCGCCGGGGTTCCTCAGAATCTGTGGCTCAGTGCCAGCTCCGCAGTCGAACTGGCCAACGGCAAAAACGGCATCCCGGCGGGCTCCTGGGTTGCCAGCGATTACGCGGGAAACAAAGTCATCAACCTCGGAGATCTGGACGGCGATGGAGTGACGGACATTGCTGCCAGCGCATACAACAATGATGACGGCGGTTCCAGCGCGGGCGGTGTATGGGTCATGCTGCTCAATGCTGACGGCACCGCCAAGTCGGCTTTGGAATTGACCAACGGCAAAAACGGCATTCCCGCTAGCTCCTTTCTTGCCAACGACTTTTTTGGATACTCTCTAGAAGTGATTGGAGACGTCGATGGTGACGGTGTGCCTGACTTGGCGGTCGGTGCCTACGCCAATGACGATGGTGCTCTCAACGCGGGTGCTGCCTGGGTGGTGCTGCTCAATTCTGATGGGTCCGCGAAATCCGCCGTGGAGTTGGCCAATGGCAAAAACGGCATCCCCCTGGGGTCTTTGGCCGCCAACGACTGGTTCGGATATTCAGTCGGTTCCATCGGCGACGTCGATGGCGACGGGGTGCCCGATATTGTGGTAGGAGCAAATCAGAACGACGATGGCGGGATCAATGCCGGTGCCGCTTGGGTGATTTTGCTCAATGCCGACGGCACCGCGAAGTCAGCCGTGGAACTCGCTGACGGCAAAAACGGCATTCCTGGCGGGTCCTTGGCTGCAAGTGACAATTTTGGGGTTCCGTCCATTGGGGTCGGCGACGTCGATGGCGATGGCACTCCAGACATTGCCGTAGGAGCCAAATGGAACTCTGATGGGGCTCTCAATGCTGGCGCAACGTGGGTCATCCTTCTCAATCCCGACGGCACCGCGAAGTCAGCCGTGGAACTCGCCGACGGCAAAAATGGCGTCCCCTCGGGTTCACTCCCCTCGAATGCCGAATTTGGCATCGCCCTGGCAGCGGCCGGCGATGTGAATGGCGATGGTGTCAACGATCTCTTGGTGGGATCTTGGCGCGATTCCACTTCAGGATCCTTTGCAGGAGCAGCCTGGGTGATTTTGCTCAATGCAGACGGCTCCGCCCAATCAGCCGTCAAACTGATCAATGGCCAGAATGGCTTTCCCAGTGATGGCCTCGTGGCTAGTAACTTCTTTGGAGCTTCCGTAGCAAGCGCTGGTGATTTGGACAATGACGGTGTGCCTGATCTCATCGTGGGGGCTCCTGGGAATAGCGACGGTGGTTCGGGCACCGGAGCGGCTTGGGTCATTCTCCTCAATGCCGATGGCTCCGCCAAATTGGCCGTTAAGCTAGCTGCCGAGAAAAATGGCATCCCCGCTGGTGAGTTCCTTGCCGGCGATAGCATCGGAACCACTGTCGAGGGAATCGGAGATCTGAATGGCGATGGTTTGCCGGATTTCTTGATCAGTGCGCATCTCAACGATGATGGAGCGGCATCAGCCGGTGGCATGTGGATCATTTTCAGCGAGATCCAAACCGGCTTGACCGGGCAGCCCAATAGCTTGCTGGATGGAACCCATGTTTCAGGCGGGCAACTTAACATCGAGTTCTATCCAGGTTCGGCTCTCAGCGTGACCGAAATTGCTAACGGCAAAAACGGACTCCCGAGTGGTTCTTTAGCCGCTTTCGATCAGCTCAGCGAGTGGGTCGCCAGTGTGGGTGATATCGATGGAGACGGCATCGCCGATGTGGTCGCTTCGGCCACGCGCAACGACGATGGGGGCTCGGATGCCGGAGGCGTGTGGGTATTCCTCTTGAATGCCGATGGCTCGGCGAAAAGTGCTGTGGAATTGGCGAACGGGAAAAACGGCATTCCTGCCAATTCTTTCCTGGCAAGTGATTATGCCGGCCAGGGGGTCTTCAGCATTGGTGATCTCGACAGTGACGGCGTCCCCGACCTGGTGATGGGTGCGAGGTCGAATGATGACGGAGCCTCGAATGCTGGGGCTGTGTGGATCGTCTTCCTCAATAGCGATGGAAGGGCGAAGTCGGTGGTGGAGATCGCCAATGGCAAAAGCGGTCTTCCCGGCGGCTCGCTGGCGGCGAATGACAATTTCGGGCATTCAGTGTCGTCTGCGGGAGACGTCGATTCCGATGGCGTTCCTGACATCATTGTCGGGGCCCTCAACAATGATGACGGCGGCACCGATGCCGGTGCCGCATGGGTGCTCCTGTTGAATTCCAACGGGACTGTGAAGTCCGCTGTGGAATTGGCCGACGGCAAGAACGGCATCCCTGGCAGTATGATCCTTCCGGGAGACTATTTCGGCGTGGCCGTTTCGGGCATCGGAGACGTGGATAAAGATGGCGTTCCCGATGTGGCTGTTGGTGCGAATGGGAACGATGACGGCGGATCGTTTTCCGGTGCGGTGTGGGTCGTTCTTCTCAATTCAGACGGCACCGCCAAGAGTGCCGTAGAATTGGCCGATGGCAAAAATGGATTTCCGACTAACAGCAACATGGTTGGCTTCGGCTACTCGATCACGACCATTGGGGACGTGGACAACGACGGGGTGCTGGACATTGCCGCAGGTGCCCCCAACAGCAGTGATGGCGGCCCCAACCGAGGCAAGGCCTGGGTGATGCTGCTCAATTCCAATGGAACTGCCAAAAGCACCGCTCAGATCCTCTCAGGCACGGACGGATTCCCCTCAGGGCTCTCCGTCAACTATGATTTCTTCGGCCAATCCGTGCATTATCTCGGAGATTTGGATGGCGACGGCATCGGAGACCTTGCCATGGGATCTAGCTCGCGTGACACGGGTGCCCTTGACGCAGGATCTGCATGGATAATCATGCTGAATTCCAATGGCACCGTGAGGGGGGTGACTGAGTTGGGAAGTGGTGTGAATGGCATGCCTGCTGGGTCATTGGCTTCCTATGATTCCTTCGGCTATTCCATCGCCGTATCGGATGACATCAATGGCGACGGTGTCGTTGACCTGATCGTCGGAGCCTACGGAAACGATGACGAAACCAGCTCCTCGGGTGCCGTATGGATCGTCAATCTTGACCCAAAACAGCGTTACTACTCCACCGGTTCGGTCACCACTCAGCTTCCCGCAACTTCGGGCATTTCCGCCTGGGACAAGTTCTTTTCAGAAGCCGATATTCCCAATGGCACTTCGCTGACTTACAGCATCGGGCGCATGGTTGCAGGCACACCGACCTACGATCTCGGCGCGCAATGGACGAACATTTCCGGCCCCCTTCCTGCCAGTGGGCTCGACCTTTCCTCCATCGATGCGGGCAACACCACCCTGGTGGCGAAGGTGGACTTTGCCAGCGACACCACCGTCCGTCCCACGCTCTACAACCTCTTCGCCACCTACAACTCCGACACCTGGCCGGGCTTCACCTTCACCGTGCGCGTCGATGATCCCGTGGCCGCCGGACAGAGCGACGTCTTCAACTCCGTCGCCATCTCCACCTCCACACCGGAACTGCGCTCCGACAACAACCTCGCCACCGACGACATCCTCATCCGCCTCACCGATCTCGCGGTGACCAAGTCCACCGACAAAGCCGCCGCGCTGG
>JAGRPD010000568.1 GCA_020439875.1 Verrucomicrobiales bacterium | reverse complement strand
ACTTCATGAGGTGCTGCCAGGTGTAGAGGCCAAAGCGATCCTGCCGCGCCCAGGTGCACATCAGGATCATGCTCTTCACTTTCTCCGGATGACGCAGGGCTAGCTGCTGGGCGATGACGGAGCCCAGCGAAACCCCGACGACCCGTGCTTGGCCGATGCCGAGCTGGTCCATGAGGCCGGCGTAGTCGTCAGCCATCATGGCGGTGGTGTAGGGGCCAGCGGGTTTGTCCGTCTGGCCGACGCCGCGATTGTCGCCAAGAATGCAGCGGAAGTGCTGTTCCCAGGCTTGCGCGTGGGCGTCCCAGACTCCTCCTGGGGCGGTGACTCCCATGATGCAGACGAGCGGATCTCCGCTGCCGCGCTCTTGGTAATACATCTGGATTCCGTTGGTTTCGACGTGAGGCATGATCGGTGTGAAAGGGGAGGGATCTAAAACTGGGGGCGAGGGGCAGCGGGGCTTACTGCTGCTTTTTCTTCTGTGCCATCATGGCGATGATGAGGACCAGGAGGAGGACGACGGCTCCGATGAGGAACGGCATCGGGAAGCCACTGCCAGCGGCCGGAGGCGGAGCGGAGGTCGTCACCGGAGCGGGAGCGGGCGTCGGAGCGGCTGTAGGTGCAGCGTTGGGTGCTGCAGCGGCATCGGTACCAGCGGGGGCGGCGGTGCCCGCAGTGGGGTTGGGGGCTGTGCCGGAGATCGAGGCTTCGGCCTCGGCCATAGCGGCGGCGACGCGGTCATCGACGATGGCTCCGGTGCCTTCTGCGATGGCTCCGGTGGTGTTGTTGAAGGTGCGGGCGGCGGCTTTTTGCCGACTTTGCTCCTGCTTCATCATGCCGATTTTGCCACGCAGATCGGCGAAGATGCGGGAGTAATTGGAGTCGGAGGTGCCGATGGCGGCGGAGGCATTGCCGAGAGCGGTTTCCGCCTCGACGACGTTGCCGTCGGCCATGTAGCGATAAACGGCGATGAGGAGTTCGTTCTGCTTGGCGAGGGATTCGAGATCGAGGTTTTGCAGGTTGGCGCGCTCGGTGACGAGGGTTTTGTGCAGACCTTGCAGGCTGCGGAGATCATATTTGTAGGGGGTCAGCCACTTCACGCGGGAGCGGCTTTCGGCGTCATAGACGGCTTTCCAGGCATCGACTTCCTTCTGAATCGCTGCTTTGGTGCGGGAGAGATCGGGCTCGATGAGGCTGGCCATGCTGTCATCCCGGGCTTTTTGCAGGATGGGCTGCTCGGAGATCATGCGCAGCAAGACGGCTTCATAACGATTCAGCACATCGATCATGGTGGGGACCAGCTCGGGGTAGTGGGTGCTGGAGATGAAGCCGTTTTGAGGGGCGACGAAGCGGTCAAAGAGCTTAAGGGCGGCGGACCAATCCTCAATGCGGTTGGAGGCGGCGAGCTGCTCGATTTCCTGCCGGGCGCGGTAGGCGCGGATGTTGTAATCGTCGCGCTTCACCTCTTCCGGGGTGAGCCATTTGCCATCCACCTTGAGTTGGCCGGAGACGACTTTTTGTTTCTCGGAAGAGAGTTCTTGGATGATTTTCTCGACCTCTTCGGCTTCGGGGGTGCCGGGGTGTTTGTTGATGAACGGGCGCAGTTTGTCTTGGATGAGGCGCTCGTATTCATCCGCCGTCATCATGTCCCGGCTGGGGACGAGATCGCGATAGCCGGAGTTTTTGAGTTCCACTTCGGAGGGGCGCTCGCGGATCAGTTCGGCGATGTCGGCCCGGGGGAAGTTTTTCTCATCGGGAATCTTGGGCGTCAGCTGGTAGCGGAAGCGAACGTATTCCGGTGTTTCAGAGATGGTGGTGCCCTCTTTGCGGTCCCCGTTTTTGAGGACGAGGATATCGGCTTTCAGGGTGGGCGTGGCCAGCAGAGCAGCGAGGAACAGCAGGCGGAGGCGAAGACGAGTCATGGAAGGAGGATGGGGTGGGTCAGTGCAGATTTTTTCGGGAAAATCCTGGATGGATTGGTTTAGCGGGAATCCTGGGTGGAGTAAAGCCCCAAAAAAACCGATTCAATCTTCGGCGCTGGAGAGGCTGATGGCCAGGACGTCGATGGCCTCCTGCGAACCGCTCAAAATGGCGGGCAGCGCCTGCACGGCCTCTCCCATGAGGCCTTCCACTTGATCCTGAGAAAGGCCCCGGTAGCGAATGCGGACGAGGGAGACGGGGATGGCGGTGTCGGCCTGGAGGGGGGAGGGGAGACCGGGGATGGCCTGATGGACGATCTCGAGCCACGGGCGCTGGCCGACGAAGCGCAGGGCGCGCTGGGCGGCCTCGGCGGCGACGAGATCCAGCGTGTGGCGCAGGCGCTCGCCGGCGGCGGCCGGGCTGCGGGTCTCAGCGAAAAAGGCGACGCCGAAGCATTCCTCGCTCAGAGGACTGGCGGCGATGGGTTGGACGTCGCAGGCGAGGCGGTGGAGATCGATCGCGGCGCGGTGCGCGCAGCTGACGAGCAGGCTGTTGAGGATGCTGACGGGGGAGCG
>JAGRPD010000055.1 GCA_020439875.1 Verrucomicrobiales bacterium | reverse complement strand
GGAGGTGGCATCAAGCCGGGGATCACTCTGGGCGCGACCGATGAGCTGGGCTTCAACGTGGTGGAGGATCCCGTGCATGTGCACGACATTCAGGCCACCATCCTGCACCTGCTGGGGCTCAATCATGAGCGTCTCACCTTCCGCTTCCAAGGGCGGGATTACCGACTCACCGACGTGAGCGGAACGGTGGTGAAAAAGCTGCTGGCCTAGGCCCGCCGAGTTGCCGACCTTTTGTGACAGAAGTGTCACCGCCGAGGTTTGGACAGGGCATGGAGGAAGAGGCAAGGATCGCCCATCGTCGCCTTCAGAGAGATCGCTCTCAGGGGGTGACGATCCAACGCAATCCACATCACCCATCCCACTCCAAGCATGATCATACGTTCCCTCGCTGCACTCCTGGCGGTCTCCTCGCTGAGCCTGTCTAGCTATGCGGGAGTCACCACGTCTCCCACCTCCTCCAAGGCCACTCTGGAAACAGCGGTGACCCAAGACGATGGCAAATCCACCCTGGATCGCATCTGGGACGCTGCCACCCTCTACAAGTCCGACTCCGGCATCCTCAATCAGTTCGCGCTGACTGGCCGTATCCACCTCCAGTACGCCCATGGGTACTCCGATCACGGTGACTTCACCTCCGGTTTCCGTCCCGATGACGTGACCTGGGGAGACATCGAAGTCCGTCGCTGGCGGGTCGGCTTCAAATCCAAGTGGTTTGACAATCGCCTGACTCTGGAAGGCCAAATCAACATCACGCCGGATTTGGATCCTTTTTATGAGAACATCTATGACCTGCGGATGATCTACAATCTCACGGACCACACCAAAGTGACCTTTGGTAAGACCAAGAGTGACATCTTCTCGCATGAATTCTATCAGTCCTCCAAAGAGATCCTCACGGTGGAGCGCTCCCTGCTCGTCAATACGCTGACCTCTGGCCAGCTCACGGGTGCGGTGTTCGATGGCACGGTGGGGAACTGGGTGTGGGCCTTGGCCGGATTTGCGGGCGATTTCCAACCGGAGTTCTCCAAGTTCGATGCCGGCGCGCTGATCCAAGCACGCATCGGCTACGACTTCGCCAAAGCCACCGGTTATGACGAAGCGGGCATCTACTTTGATTATCAGGCCAGCACCAGCGCGGAGAACGTCATTAGCAAGTTCCCCCATGCCTTCTCTCTGCATGGCAACTTGGCCAAAGGTCGCGCCAGCATCTTCGCTGACGTCCTCGGTGGTCTCGGTCGCAACGGCCAGGGCGATGTCTGGGGAATCACGGTGGCACCGGCTTACTTCATCATCGAAGACAAGCTGCAAGCCGTGCTGCGCTATCAATTCGCCCACGGTGACAATGACGGCCTGCGCCTTCAGAGCCGCTATGAGCGCCTGGCTCCCACTCTGATTGACGGAGGACGCGGGACCACTTACAACGCTGTTTATGGTGGCCTCAACTGGCTGATTTACGGCCACAAACTCAAGCTCATGACCGGCGTCGAATACCACCACATGGAAGGTGGCTCCGACGGCAGCTTTGATGACTGGACGTGGTCGGCCGCGTTCCGCATGTTTTTCTAATCGGTTTCCAACCGGTTGGTTGGTGTTAAAGGCGTGGTGGCGATGGCCATCACGCCTTTTTTCATTTCGGTCTTGAGGCAGACGAATCACAAACTTGGGGCAGCAAGATCGGAGGTTGACCGAGAGTTGGCCCCTTGCATGCTGAAGATAGCCACGGCGCGAAGGGTGCTGGCTCACCGTTCATGCTGCCGCTCTCTCCAATTTTCAGCCTCTCCCCATGACCTTCCTCGGCCTGAGCCTGCTCTACGTCCTCCTCTTGGCCGTGCTGGTGATGATTTCAGCCCTGGAAACGGCGATCCACTCGGTGCGAGTCGTTGAGCAACCGGCCAGCAGCGAGGAGGTGCCCTCTGCAGAGCGAGCCCTGGATCGTCGGTTGCGCAAGATCCGGCAAAACCCGTTCGCGCAATTGCAGCGGGCGCTTTTGCTTTCAGCCGCCGTGAATCTGGCGCTGGCGACGCTGGGGCTTTATCTGATTTTGAATCCGCTGCGAGAGCAGGGAATGAGCCCCTGGCTGACGGGGCCACTGCTTTTTGTCGTCACCGTGCTGCTGGGGGATGTGGTGCCGAAACTCTACGCGGCGCGGCGTCCCTCCGAAGTGCTGCGCACGGGAAGCCGCTGGCTACTGCCGGTGCGGGTGCTGCTGGATCCGCTAGCTGCCTGGGCCAATCGCGTGGCAGATGCGATCATTCGACGGGTGGTGCCGAACCGAGCCCGAGCCAAGGTGACGATGACGCGCGAGGAGTTCGAGACCCTGGTGGAGATGCGGGAGGAGCAGGGATTGCTGGCAGCAGAGGAGGCGGACATGATCCGCGAGGTGCTGGATCTCGAGGCTCTAACGGTGGGTGATGCCATGGTGCCTCGGGTGGATGTACCCATGGTGAGTGTGACGGATCACGCCGATCAGGTCGAGCCGCTGCTGGAACGGGCAGAGGGACGGTTTGTGTTGTTGCATGGGGAGACGCCGGATGCCGTGGAGGGCGTGATTGATGTCTTGAGCTGGAAATTGGCCGGACGTCCGGATTGGAAGAAAATGGTGAAAAAACCGCTCTTTGTGCCCGAAACCATGCCAATGCTAGCGGCGCTGCGAGTGCATCTTCGGGATCTAGGGGACGCGGCTTTGATCGTGGATGAGTATGGCGGGCTCGAGGGTTTGGTGAGCCAGGAGCAGGTGGCGGATTGGCTGCTGCATGAGGCGGCCCCGTGGCTGGGGGAGGAAGTGGAGATCCGGGAAGTCGGCGAAGGCCGCTACATGCTGGATGGCGCGGCCCGACTGGATGATGTGGAAGAGCAGTTGAATATCTCGCTCAGACCGGATGAAATTGATGGTATCGATACCATGGGCGGTTTGGTTTTAACCGTGCTCGGGCGCGTTCCCAAGGCGGGAGAGCGCATCAATCTGGAGTACGCCGAACTCAAGGTGCGACGCGTGGCGCGGGCGCGGGTGCTGGAGGTGGAACTGCGGCGATCTCTGGATCCTGTGGTGGCGGCAGAGAGGGGAGGTGAGTCATGATCTGGCTGGGGGTGCTGATCCTGCTGCTGATCTCGCTGGTGCTCTCCGGCTGCGAGGCGGCCCTGCTCTCGGTCAGTCGGGTGCGGGTGCGGCACGCGGCGGCGGAGGGAGATCCGGCGGCGCTGCGTCTGCTGCCCTTGCTCGAGGATCGTGACGCCTTGTTGGGGGCGGTGACGGTGGCCAATCACGTGACCAATCTGGTGGCGTTCGCGGTGGCGGCCTGGCACCTGGTGGGGGTTTGGGGGCATTGGGGTTATGCGGTGGCGTTCGTGCTGGGGTTACCCGTTTTTCTGGTGTTGCTGGAGGTGCTGCCGAAAAAACTGGCCCGTCGATTTCCTTTTCGCACGCTGAGACGGGCGGAGCCTCTGCTGCGTGTGGTGGGCGTTTTGCGCTTTTTATTCCGTGGGATTTTGCCCGACGTGAAGTCTGAGCAAGAAGAGCGGGAGACGGAGGCGTTGGTTCGGCGAGATTTGCAAACGCTCGCACTGCGATTGGCCGATTTGGGCATCATGTCGGAGGACGCAGCGGCTTGGATTGATCGAGTGCTGGGCTACCGCGCCTTGAAAGTGGGCCAGCTCATGACTCCGCTGCGGCGCAGTGTGGCGCTGGCTCCGGATTTGCCTGCGGTCATGGGCCTGGAATTGGCGCGGGCGGAAGGCGTGGCGGCGCTCCCAGTGCTGACGGAGGATGGACGCTTTGCGGGTGTATTCGAGCCTGAGCGTTGTGGCAATCTGGTGCCGGAGGATCGGTTGGTGCGCCAGTACATGAGGCCGCTGGATCAGGTGGTCACCACCGACAGTGCGCTGCGTTGCCTGCAGCGGCTGCGCAAGCGTGGCCGCAACGTGGCGCTGGTGATGAACGCGCAGGGGGAACCTGCCGGGCTCATCTCGGAGCAGGCGCTGCTGCAGCCCCTCATGGTGGGGGCTGCACCCGCGTGAGGCTGAAACTCGTCGGACTCAGGCCGAGGGCGGAGGTAGGTTCGAGGCGGCACTGAGATCCTTGCGCAGGATTTTCGAGTTCCGCGCACTGTGCTCGTAAGCCTCCCGTCGTGATGGAGGCAGGATCTCGGGCGCAGCAGTGTGGTAATCCAATTTTTCCTCAAAAAAGCGGAATGCCTGGGTGCTGAGCGCAATGATCTGCTGGCAGCCGCGCAACCGCGCGGTGTCCTCCGCAAAGGTGACCAGCCGCCGTCCATGCCCACAGTTTTTGTGGGAACGACTCACAAACAGACAGGCGATTTCCGCCGTCGGCGGGGCTCCCGTGACGGTGTGGGTGTGCACAGCGACGGATCCAATCGGATTGCCATCCACCTGAAGGACGAAGAAGTCCGGCAAATTGTCTCGAATGTCAGCGGCCGAACGGGGTACGAGGGCGGCGTCGTCGATGGACTGTTGCAGCATCGCCATCAGTGCTGGGATGTCGCCCTCCCGAGCCGGACGGATCTGGTGGTAGTCATCCGCATGGATCATGGTGCCGACGCCTTCATTGCTGAATAGCTCGGCCAGCAGCGCCTCCTCCTGAGTGCCATCGACGATGTGAACCCGTGGCACCGTGGCGGAGCAGGCCAGCGCGCCGTAGCGCAGCTTGGAGAGGAGATTCACGTCGGTCGTCGCCTGCTCTCGGGCTAGCTCTCGCGCATCCTGAATGGTGAGCTGCGGAATGCGCTGCCCGTTTCGATGCAGCCCGGATTCCGAGACAAAAATCACCTTGGCGGCTCGGAGAGCGATGCCCACCTCGGCTGCCACCGCGTCGCTGTTGAGCCGCCGCGTGGTGCCTTTTCCATCGTATCCCAGAGGCGGTAACAACGGCAAAATATCGGCCTTGAAACAGGCCCGCAAGCTTTCAACGTCCACGCGCTCTACCCGGCCCGTAAACTCCTGGTCGATCCCATTGATCACGCCCGCCGGGTGCACCGAGAGCGCATTGGTCACCGCAACGGGAACCTCCAGGGCCGTCAATGCGGCCATCAAAGCGCTTGATTGGCGGGTGATGGCATCCACAGCCACATCCAAGGAGTCCGCGTCGGTGCGGCCCATGCCATCGTCATTGCTCAGGCTGATCTTCCGCTGCGCCGCGAGCTGGCGGATTTGGCTGCGGGCCCCAAACACCAGCACCACCTCAATGTTGAGAGATTGAAGAACCGCTACGTCTTGCAGCAGAGAGCTGAATCCGGGGCGCTCAATCAAGGCTCCGTCGATCGCGATCACAAACACCCGCTGGCGAAACTGCGGCACATATCGCAGGATGCCACGCAGGTCTTCAAACCGTGGAGAGGGACGTGCGGAAGGAGACAAGGTAGGGGAGGACACGGCTTCAGTCTCCGCGATCTTGCCAGCCGCGAAAAGCGGAAAGTGAAGGGCAAAGGGCTCGGTGGGAAGTTTTCTTTGCGCATTCGGAAGGCTAGAAGTGGCTCCGGATTTTCCCATGACGAGGGTTGGCTCAGAGTTGCTCTGCGGGTTGATTGCGGGTACTTTTTAGCGAATCGCCATGGCTGAAGACGACAACGAAGAGGCCCTTCATCAACCGCACGACAAGCTCTTCGTGCAGGGGTTTAGCGATCCGGCCAATGCGGCAGGCTTGTTGAAGACGATGTTTTCCGAGGAACTCGCCACGCAGATCGATTGGGAGGGATTGGAGTTGCAGAACGGATCGTTCATTGATTCGCAATTTCGCAAGAGCCAGACGGACTTGCTTTTTGCCACCACGCTGGCCGGTGGCAGCTGTCGGTTGCATGTGATTTTCGAGCATCAATCCAGCCCGGACCGATTGATGGCGCTGAGGCTGCTGCGCTATCAGGTTCGCATTTGGGAGGCCTTTGACAAGGAGCACGCGGGCGAGCCGTTGCCGGTTATTCTCTCCGTAGTACTGGCACAAAATGGCAGCCGATGGGAGGTGCCGACGCGGCTGAAAAACCTGCTGAAGGTGCCGCCGGAATTGGAGGAGGCATTGCTGCCCTATATCCCCGACTTCGCATTTCAGCTGTTGCAGCTGGCTGAGGTGCCCTACCGGGCGCTGCCAGGCACGCCAGCAGGGATCCTGGTGCTGCGGGTGATGAAGGCAGAGAGGTTGAATCAACTGCTCGATGACGCGGTGTGGGATGAGGCCCTGCTGGAGCAGACTCCGGAGCAACTTTTCGAGTTCATCCTGAGGTACGTGCTGGCCGCTGACATTGACAAAGAAGGGTTTGAGAGTAGGCTGAGCGAGCTTCAAAACCCGCAACTTCGAACCAACGCCATGTCGCTCGCGCAAGTTTATCGCCAGGAAGGCCGTCGGGAAGGCCGAGTGGA
>JAGRPD010000567.1 GCA_020439875.1 Verrucomicrobiales bacterium | reverse complement strand
GAGGCAGGCGAGGATCAGGGTGCGCAGACCGTCGTGATGCTGCTTCACTTGCGTGGCGATTTCTTCGATCTCGAATTGGTCGAGCGCTTCCATGTGCCGACCGGTGGCGTAGGTGAGGACTTCTTCGATCAGGTGGCGGCGGAAGCCTTCGGTGCGGGTTTGGAGGATGACGTCCTTGAAGCTTGGGAAGCCGGTGAAGGTTTCGCCGGAGGGAAACTCACCGCTGGGATCGACCTTGGGGGTGGGGTCGTTGCTTTTGGGTTTGGGATAAAAGTCCCGCCAGCGGCCGACGGGATCGAAGTTTTCCAGCGGGAAGCCCAGCGGATCGATCTTGCGGTGGCATTCGGCGCAGGTTTTGGAGTCGCGATGTTTTTCCAGTCGCTGGCGGATGGTGGTGGCACCGCGCACATCGGTCTCGATGGCGGGGACGACCTCCGGTGGCGGCGGCGGCGGGGAGCCGAGCAGGTTCTCGGTGACCCACACGCCGCGGGTCACGGGTGAGGTCTCCACGCCGTTGGCACTGACGGTGAGCACCCCGGCCATGCCGAGCACGCCGCCGCGGCGCGGGTTGTTTTTCAGCGAGACCTGCTGGAAGCCGTCGGCCAGGCGGAGGGTGTTCTTTTCCGGCAGGTCGTAAAGTTTGGCCAGCTTTTTGTCCACGTAGGTGTAGTCGGAGTCGATGAGGTCGGTGATGGGACCGTCGGTTTCCAGGAGGTGGGTGAAGAAGCGGCGCGGCTCTTCCTTCATGGAGGCGGGCAGATCCTCGGCGTAGTAGGACGGCACCTGAGTGCGGGCCGGGGGGGTGCCGCCGAGTTCGCGCAGGTTCAGCCAACTGTCGAGAAAACCCTCCACAAAGCGCGCGGAACGCTCATCCTCCAGCAGGCGACCGGCCTGCTTTTTCAACTCCGAGAGGTCGGTGAGTTTCCCTGCGGTGGCGGAGGCAAAAAGGGCGGCGTCCGGCGGGGCAGACCAGAGGGCGTAGGAAAGCCGGGAGGCGAGATCGAAGGAGTGGAGTTGGGTTTCGTTTTCGGGCGTGATCTCGCTCAGGTAGAGGAAGGAGGGCGAGCACAGGATCATCTTCACGGTGTCCAGTGCGGCCTGGCGGGGCGTGGCTCCGGTCTGGCGCTGCTGCCCGAAGGTCTTTTCGATTTGAGCGCGGTCGCTGGAATCCAGCGGGCGGCGGAAGGCGCGCTCGGCAAAGGCGAGCAGTTGCCCGGTGGCGCGGCTTTCCTGGAAGCCTTCTTTGCCAAAGACGGCGATCTCCTCCGCCCGGCCTTCGGGCTCGGCCACGGGGCCGTGAATTTTGATTTCGGAGATGCGGATGTGGGGTAGGTCGCCCTCGCGCAGCAGGTGGGTGCGGCTGACGCCGGAGCTGGAGATGTCTCCCTTGAACTCGTCTTGGTACACCTGGTTGATTTTCACCACGGAGGCGCGCGATTCGTAGGGGCCGTTGGGGAAGATGAAGCGCGGGGTTTGGCCGCCCTCCAAATAGACGCGGAACTTGAGCCAGGTGGGTTTTTCATCCGGCACCACAGCCTTGGCGAGCAGGGGCTCGATGGGTTGGGGATAGTGGATGTGGCCCTTGGTGATGTCTCCCGGCACGATGCCGAGCTGGAAGGGCTCGGAGAAGTCGATGCCGAAAATTTTGGGGTCGTAGTGCGTGTCGCGATTCATCGCCTGAGCCAGCACTTCCAGGTCGTAGAGTCCGGAGACGGGCACGCCCTGGAGGAAGTCCTCGATGTGGCCGTAACCGCCCTGCCGGGTGTCGGTGTTGGGCTGTTCGTAGAGGCAAAGGTAGCGGAAGTTGAACACCGCTTTGTGCGAGCCTTCGATCTCCTCATACTGACGGAAGTTGCCTTGGAAATGCCAGGTCTTCGGCGGTGTGGCGGGCGGGATGAGCCGCGCCTCCACCAGGCGGTTGGCGGCTTGGAAATACTGGTCGAGCAGGAAGCCGGAGGTCACCAGCGACTGGCCGATGTTGTCCATGTGCCCGCTGGTGCGCTCCTTGGGGAACTCCGCCGTCAGGCCCAGCGTCTCCACCTGACGGCCAAACAGCGTCTCCAGCGTGGTCTCGTATTCGCGCAGCGTCAGCCGCCGCATCACGGTGCGGGAGCCGGTGCTGGCAAACTGCCTGCGCGCGGCCAGCATGCCGCCGCGGAGCGTCTCCAGCAGGTGCAGGCGTTCTTCATCGCTGGGTTGGTCCGCCTTCTTCGGCGGCATCTCCTTGAGCGTGATTTGGTCGATGATCTCCTGCGCGGTGATCAGGTCGAGCTCGGACTTCAGCGGCAGCGCGAAGCTCTCCAACTCGCGGTCGCCCTTTTGCACATCCGCGTCGTGGCATTCCAGGCAGTAGTTGTCGAGGAAGTGCTGCACTTCGTTCGGCGCGGCGTGTGAGGCCGCGGCGGCGAGCATGAGGGTGGTGACGAGTTGGCGGGGGGACAAGGTGAGGAGGTGAGGGGGTGAGGAGGTGACAAGGTGGCGGGGCTGTAGAGGCGGGCAGTGACCGCCTAGGTGGGCAGGGGGCGGGACTCCGGGATCAAGAAGGCGACATCTGGATGGTCCGATGCCAAGCCCGCGTCGAGCGTGGCGAGGCGGAGCCCCTGCCGGCGTGCGAGCTGGGCCAGCCAGGCGTCGGTCACCTGCTTGTGACCCTGGATCGTTGCCGTTGGGACGGAGATATAGCTGAAGCCGTCGTCGATGAAGCGGTGCATGGGATCGGATTGGATCAGCCTCAAATTCTTCCAGGCTGTGGCGGCGGACCTGTCGATGGCCATCATCATGTGCAGCCGGAGGAAGGTGCCCTCGGTGACGGAGCAGGTGTGAAAGCTCTCCGTCAGGCCTTCGAACCACACCTTGGAACGGTCGTGCAGCGGGTGGCCCACCACCGTCAGCGCGATGAGGGCATTTCCATCCACCAGCCAGCTCATGGCAAGCCGTCCTCTGTCAACATCCGGTCGATCTCTTCCAATGTGAACGCGCGCGAACCTTTGATGGTGGGAAATCGTTGGCCGGGCACGATCGGGGGTGACGCGGGTGCCTGTCGCGCGGACGGCTTCATGCTGCGGATCACATCGGTCAGCACGCTGCTGAGACTGCGCGATTCTTCGCGTGCCAAAGCATCGACTTTGGCAAAGACATCATCGGGCAGGTCGAGGGTGATTTGCATGTTTGAAGGTGTGTCGTCCCGACTGCCTGTGCAAACGGGACGAATGCCCGGATCAGGAGTACGTCCCCGTGCTCGTCCCAAACGCCTCCGCCTCAATGCCCATGCGCTGCGCGATGTCGAGGTAGAGGTTGCAGAGCGGCACTTTGTTCATGCCTTCCAGCGGCAGTTGCTTGAACTCGCCATGGCGGTAGCCGCCGCCGGCCAGGAGGACGGGCAGGTCGGTGTTGGTGTGGCGGTGGCCGTTGCCCATGCCGCTGCCGAAGAGGACGGACGTCGAGTCGAGCAGCGTGCGGTCGCCATCGCGGATGCCGGCCAGACGGGTGAGGAACTGGTTGTACTGCGCGATTTGGTAGGTCTCCAGCGTGATCAGGTTGGCGATGACCTTCTCGTCATTCCCGTGGTGGGACATGCTGTGGTAGGAGTTGTTGATGCCGAGATTCTGCGGCAGGAACGAACCGCCGACCTCGAGCGTGGCCACGCGGGTGGAGTCGGTTTGCAGCGCCAGGGCGATCAGCTCATAGAGCATGGGGATGTCATCGACGAAGTTGGTGTCGGCGGGCTTGTCGAAGGGTGCGTCGGGTTTCGGCTGGCCGGCCCAGCGCTTGCGCAGCTCGAGCCGCTTCTCCACATCGCGGATGGAGGTGAAGTATTCGTCGAGCTTGTCCTTGTCCTCCGTGTTCACTTTTTTCGCCAGGCGGTTGGCGTCTTCGAGCACGGAATCGAGGATCGAGCCCTGCAGCCGGTTTTCCCGCACGCGCTGCGCATGCTTGTCGGCGGGATCACTGACGAAAAGTTTTTCAAACAGTTCGGCCGGACCCTCGATCGGGGGCACGCGCACGCCGGAGCGGGTCCAGGCGATCTGGCAGCCGCCGTGGATGCCGCCCTCCGAGCCGACGGTCAGGGAGGGGAAGCGCGTCTGCACGCCGATGGCGTCGGCGATGAATTGATCGATGGTGACATTGCCATCCGGCCGGTCCTGGGCCTGGTGGTGCAGCACGCCGGAGAGGAAGGTGTGCACCGCGAAGTGGCCGCCCTTCAAGCCGTGATCGAGGCCGCGATAGACGGTCAAGTTGTTGCGGTTCGCCTCCAGCGGCTTCAGCAGGGTGGTGGTCTCGTAGGCCTTGCCGGGCGTCTCCGGGAACAGGCTCTTGGTTTGAAAGCCGAGCAGGTTGCCGATGGCGACAAAGCGTTTGGCACCTTCGCCAGCTCCTTTGGCAGCCTGAACCGCAGGCGCACTGGCGGCGCGCAAGGACGGCAGCCAAGGCAGCGAGAGCGAGGCTCCGAGCGACTGGAGGACAAAGCGGCGGCGGGAAAGAGGGGCGGGCATGCAGCGGAACAATACGCCAGATCCGGGCCAACATTATCAGGGGACTGGGCTACAAAAATCCTCGTCCCACTCATCGTCCAAATCTTTCCATCTCGAGTGAGACGAGGATTGGGCCGATGATTGCTCAGGGAATCCGAAAGAACTTCACCAATCAACAATCCATGTTCAACCATCGAGATTCGAATTGCACTGACGTAGCATGGCTCTCCTGAGC
>JAGRPD010000566.1 GCA_020439875.1 Verrucomicrobiales bacterium | reverse complement strand
ATTCGGAGTCGCTCGGCCCTGCATCACACCCACCACCAACCCCCATCGGCGGCTCCACCTCCCGCGTTTGCCCCCCTCGCCCGACGGTTACCAACTGCCGCTGCGTTCTGCGGCCCGCTCTTTTTTGCATGCATCCGCCCGCTTCATGGCGTACTTCTCTCGTCTGCATCCGTCCGTTTTTCCATGCCGTACCGTCTTCGTCTCGCACGCAAACCTTGGGTCCCTGGCGGAGCGTGGTTGGTGTTGCTGCTGCTTTTGTTGGCCCTCTCCTTCGGCGTGTTTTACGGTTTGGGCCGCGCGACGCGATGCCATCCACCGGCGCTTCCCGGAGACCTTTCGGAGCCCTAACTAGGCCTTACCGCTGGACTTTGCCGAGAGCCACGGCTTCATCGTAGCAGGCTTCCAACTTGGAGATCTGCGCGCGCGATTCAAATTTTTCCGCCATGGCAGCGGAAGCCGCCTGACTCATCCGTTGCCATTGGGCGGGATCTTGGGCGAGCTGATGCAGGCAGGCTTCGAGTCCGCTGCGATCTCGCTCCGCCACCAGCAGACCAGTCTGACCCGAGGTCACTGCCTCAGGAATGCCGCCGTGATGGGTCGCCACCACCGGCAGGCCCGTGGCCATGGCCTCCAGCATGGAGTTGGGTACACCCTCTTGGTTTTGATCCGCCGTGATCCGACTCGGATGCAGGAAGAGGTGGGATCTCGCATACAGCTCATTCAAATCCCGACCTTTGAGAAATCCTGCAAATGTCACCTGTTCGGAGATTCCCAGCTCCCACGTCAGCGTCTCCAGATCCTCTTGCAACGGCCCTTCCCCAGCGATGGTGAAATGTGCAGCGGGATAGCGCTTCAAAAACCCTGCAAACGCATGCAGCGCGTCATCCAGACCTTTTTTTTCCACCAAGCGACAGGCCTGCACCAGCCGCCAAGCCCCATTGGTCGCGAGTTCGCGGGACACGAAGGGAAACGAATCCAGGGGAATGCCGGTGCGATTCATCCGCAACCGCTCCTCGGGACACCCCAGCTCCCGCAAGCGATCGAGCAAAGAGTCCGACCGAGCCAGCACCAGCGTCGTCGTTTGCAGCAGTTCCCGGAGGCGGACTTCGTAGCTCGGATCGTGCTCGCGCTTCTGAATGTCCATGCCGTGAAAAGACACCACCGACGGCTGCGGCCAGCGCTGGAGGAAAGGCAGCAAATGCACGCCCGTGTGGCCGAAGTACACGTGCATCAGATCAGCCTGCCGCCGCTGCAGCAGACTCGCCAGCACGCCATACTCGCCACGATAGACGATGGCCGGTTCCTTTTTGACGTACTTCTGCCAGAAGCGCCGCACAAAGTTGCTTCGAGTGCGCGGTAGGATCTCTACCGCTCCTTCCGGCATCGGAAAACGATCCTCACTGCGCCTTTCTTTGGTCACGACAAAGGTCTGCCAACGCTGCAACCCCGCCACCTGCCGGTAGATGTGCAGCATCTCCGGCTTCAGAAACGTGGTACAAAAAGAGGCTACCGTGCGCGCCATGTCGTGAGTCGATCAATCCGCCTAGCACCGATGAATGCCATCACTCTGCTTTTTTCTCAGGCAGCGGAGTGACCACCAGATTTCGGAAGGCTCCGGTGGTGTTGTAAGTCGTCAGAGAAAAGGGCACGTAGCTCTCCATGCCTCCCTCGCGGATGCCCACCTTGCGGCCTGCGATGTCTTGATCGATCAGTTTTTTTTCTCCCAGCCACATGCTGATGTTCTCCGGCGTGACCCGCAGCTTCACCGCATACCAAACATCGTCTTCATAGCGTTGGAAGGTGCCGGTGGCGTTGTTGGCTGCGTCCAGTCCATCGATGCAAGAGAGGCCCGTCACACTGCCGCCCCAGCCCCCGAGCACCAAAGTGGCGCAGGTCTCCAGATTCCCCACGGGAAAGGTCAGACCGCAGAAAAAATCCACCCCGCGCATCCGCTTCGCCTCCAGCGTGACTTCGTAATGGGTCAGCGGCAAATCCGCCGCTTTTTGATACACCGCGCCACTGAGCATCTCCCCCATGTGGATCACAAACACGTTCGAATCCGGCAGCCACTCCGTCTCGCCGCTCCCCCCTGCATCCACCGCCTCCCAGTCATCGATGGTTTCTTCCGTCAGCAACGCCACGGGTTTCAGCTCGGCCGCCGCACAGGCCGCCGTCATCATCGCCACATTTGTCCAGATCCAAAATGCTCGCATCCACCCATCATCTCCAGCCTCCGCCGGAGGTCAAGAGATCGGTCAATGGATCCAGCTCCTCTCCAGGACCCGCCGCTTGAAGGGATGGCCAAAAAAAATCGCCGCCCCCTGTAGGTGGCCGCAGTGAGGCCACAGGTCTTTGAGAACGCGAATGAATCTGTTGCCGCATCCCCTCAATCTCCCCTCAAAGCCTCCCCCTCCG
>JAGRPD010000565.1 GCA_020439875.1 Verrucomicrobiales bacterium | reverse complement strand
CACACGTCTTTGAGAACGCGAATGAGACCGCTGCCGCATCTCCTCATTCTCTCCTCAAAGTCGCCCCCACCGCTGCGGGTTCAATGCCCCCGCCTACAGCGCGCCGCCGCCCCTCTTGTAGGTGGCCGCAGTTAGGCCACACGTCTTTGAGAACGCGAATGAGACCGCTGCGGCATCTCCTCATTCTCTCCTCAAAGCCTCCCCCTCCGCTGCGGGTTCAATGCCCCCGCCTACAGTGCGCCGCCGATCCCACACCATCCTGTCCCCCCGATTTTTCATGCGCAAACTCTGGGAAAACCCTGTGCTTCATGATGGACGGAGCCACCGGCCTTCGTTAGGCAAGGAATCCGCTATGAAACGCCGCCCCATCTCAACCACCCGCCGCCAATTTCTCGGACGCACCGCCGCCGCTCTGAGTTTCCCCAGCATCATCCCCGCCTCCGTGCTGGGGCAAAACGCACCGTCCAATCGTATCACCATGGGCGTGGTGGGATGGGGCATGATGGGACCGGGCAATACGAAGAAATTCCTCATGGAAGAAGACTGCCAAGTCGTCGCCGCCTGCGACGTGGACCAGCAGCATCTGCAGCAGGCGGTGGATACCGTCAACGGTGCCTACAAAAACAAGGACTGCAAAGCCTACCACGACTTCCGGGAAATGATGGCGCGGGATGACATCGACACCGTCATGCTGGCCGTCCCCGACACCTGGCACGCCGTTCTGGCCGTTGAAGCCGCCAAAAACAAAAAGGACATTTATGGAGAAAAGCCGCTGGCTCGCACCATTCGGGAGCAGCAGGCCATCGTCGCGGCCGTGAAAGCCCACGACCGCATCTGGCAAACCGGCTCCTGGCAGCGCAGCGAGGACAATTTCCGCATCGGTGCCGAAATCGCTTACAACGGTCTGCTCGGCAAGCTCACGCGAGTGGAGGTCGGCCTTCCCGCTGGTCACAACGACTTTGCGAAGACGGGAGACAAAACGCAGATCACCGAGCCGCCGGCTTGGCTGGACTACGATCTCTGGATTGGGCCTTCCAAAATGGAGCCCTACATTGAAGGGCGCATTCATAAGAACTGGCGCTGGAATTACAACATCGGTGGAGGTCAGCTGCTGGACTGGATCGGCCACCATTGCGACATCGCCCACTGGGGCATGGACTGCGATGCGAGCGGCCCGACCCAGGTGCGGCCGATCCAGGTGGACATGCCGCCGCGCGATGCCGTGTGGAATACCGCCACCCGCTACCGGACGGAGGCCGACTATCCTGGCGATATCACCATGGTCATTGCCGGAGGACACGATGACATCCGCATGGGCACCAAGTGGATTGGTGAAAACGGTTGGCTCTGGGTGAACCGCGGCGGTGCCTATGAGTGCTCCATTCCCGAACTCACCCGCACCATCAAGAAGCGGGAGGGAGATCAAGTGGTGGAAACCACAGCGGCACCCAAGCTCGGCGATGACGTGATCAAGACTCGGCTTTACGAAACGCCGGGCCACCATCGCAATTTCCTGGACTGCGTGAAGTCCCGTCAGCCCACGGTGACGCCTGCTGCCACCGCCCACCACAGCGCCATCCCCGGGCATCTCTCCGTCATCGCTCTGATGCTGAATCGCCCCGTGAAATGGGACGCCGCCGCCGAGCAGATCCTGGGTGACGACGAAGCCAGCGCGATGCTGGGTCGGGACTACCGCGGTGACTGGAAACTGAGCTGACGTTGGGCCGTTTGGCTCTCTGAAAAAACCTCGCGGCGCAGCCTACCGGCTCGCCGTCGAGGGGGTGATGAGGCGGTGAATCAACTCTCCGAGGCGAGAGCGCTTCACTCCCTCCTCGGGGGCCTGATGCTCCTCATTCAAGAAACGCTGCATGCGATCTCCAAACGGCGTCTGGCCTGCCGCATCTTCATAGGTCGGCGGCAGATCGCCATCGCCATGAACGATGCGCGGCTGAATGAAGACGAGCAGCTCGCGGCGGGTTTTGTTGTCCTTCACCGTGCTGACGAGATGTTTGATCAGCGGCACATCCTTGAGGATGGGCAGACCACTGCGCTCCTTCTCGATGTTTTCGCGGATCAGACCACCGAGCAACACCGTCGAACCATCCTGCACCAAGACCGTCGTATTGAGTGTCTGCTGACTGATGTTGGGAAACGGATTTCCGTTGATGGTGGTGGAGCCGCTCTGCTCATTGTTTTGCTGCGTGATTTGCAACGTGAGTTCATGATCGTTGTTGATGAGCGGAGTCACACTGAGACCCAACACGATGGGCTGAAAAGAGATCTGCGAGGTAACGCCAAAACTCCCATCCACTCCCGAGTTCAGACTGTTGGTGGAAGTCGTTGGCACAGGGATTGAGGTGCCGCTCGTGATCTCGGCCGGCTGATTGTTGAGCGTGAGCAAGGTGGGGCGAGAGATGACTTCGAAGTTTCGATTTCCCGCGAGGCTGCTCATCACCGCATTGATGCCACCCGCCAAGGTGCCGTAGGCGGTGAGACCGCTGCCGATGTTGGCGAGGTCCGCGAGAGACTCGATGGCATTCGGATCCAAGATGCCTGTGCCCGTATTGCGCAGGGCACCCGCTACTCCTCCTGTGTGGCCATCAAACCGCACCTCCTGGGTTTGCAAAAAGTAGTCGAGACCGAACTGGAAGTTCTTGCTGAGGTTCAGCTCGCCAATCACCACCGAGATGACGATCTGCTTCGGTCGGCGGTCGATTTCGTCGATGATTTCATTGAGCACTCGCAGATGTTCGGGAGGTCCCGAGGCAAACAACGTGTTGTTGGAAGGGTCCGCGATCAGCAGGGTCTTGCCAATCAACATCGAGGAAGGATTGGAATTCTGACGCAGCGGCTGCCCACCGCCCCCACCTCCGCCAAAACCGCCGAGCCCACCCCCCATGCCACCGCCAAATCCGCTGCCGTAACCTCCCCCAAACCCGCTACCATAACCGTTGCCAAAACCGCTCGTTCCACCACCAAATCCAGAATTGAATCCGCTGCCAAAGCGGTTGGTGCCAAAGGAGCTGCCGCTGGTGGTGTTGTTGTTGGCAGCTGGCGTGCTGGTGGCACTGCTGCCCACCACACCGCCTGCGCCCGAGGCCGTGGCGGCATTTCCCCGAGTGATGGCGTCACTGATGATCTGCATCGCCGCATCCACCTGCAGATAACTGAGCTGGCGAGAAACAAAGCTCTTCAACTCAGCGGGCGCATCGAGTTCCTTGATGAAGACCTCGATCCGCTTCATCTGATCGGCCGAAGCAATCACCAGCAGTCGATTGGTGCGGGGGATGGAGAGAATGGTCGGCGCTTTGGCACTTCCCGCCGTCGCGCCGCCTCCCGAGACGGAGGGCACGGCTCCAGCTCCCGGTGCCGCCACTCCCGGAGGCACCGCTCCACCGGCTTGAGGGGCGCGTGCAGCTCCGGTCACGCCTCCGGCACGTCCCGATGAACGTCCACTTTCCTCCTGCGCAGAGAGGATTTCTTGAAGAGCAGTCGCCACCTCAGAGGCGTCAGCACGTTCCAGTTGGAAGGTCTTTTCAATCTCCGGTTGGGCGGGTTGATCCAAGGTCTTCAGCAGGTCAAGAATGGCGCGGATGGTGATGGAATTCTCGACGATGACGAGCGAGTTCAAGTTTTCGATGGGCTGAATGGCCCCGTAGGTGTGACGAGGAATCACCGAATCGATCGCGGTGATCGCGTCTTCGGTAGAGATGTATTTCAACGTGGTGACGAACGAGACGATCTGCTCGTCCGTCGGCAATTGGCTTTCATTCGAATACAATCCCTGGGAGGACTCTGGCGGCACCTTGCGAGACTCGACACCCAGCACTTTCACCATGCCGGGAGAGACCGGCACAAAGGCCCATCCATTCAGCAAGAGGCTAGCCTCAACGTAGCGAATCGCCTCTGCCTTCGACATCTCTCCCGTGGTGTCGATCGTGACCACGGCCTGTTCAACTTGCGGATCCCGAATGATTTTCAGTCCCGTCCACTCTTCGTACTGGAGCAACACCTCCGCCAGCGGGCGGGCGGGAAATTGCACCAAGATGGATTCGTCATCGGGGTTGGCCTTTTTCGCCTCAGGGGCCGGTTTCGTAGCGGGACGCGCGGTCGTGCTTGCCGTCGGATTGGGTGGAGGAGGCTCCGTTTTGGAAGGCGGCAAGCCACGTGGCGAACCCGGCGGCTGACCGGGTGCCTGACCGGGCGTCGCCCGCGCAAAGGGCTGCCGGGTGGGGACGTTGG
>JAGRPD010000680.1 GCA_020439875.1 Verrucomicrobiales bacterium | reverse complement strand
GCCGCCGAAGAGCGAACCAAGGAGACCTCAGTCTTCTTCTTCGCCCGGCTGGCTGGTGTTGGCTTTTTTTTGCTCATGAGTTTCTTCGTCTTATGGGCCGATATCTAGCCCAGCATTTCCCGGTGTTTCGCATGGAGGAATCTCTCCAGCTCGCCCTTGGATGGCAGTTCCACTGCGTATTTGGAGACAAAGAGCTGGTTGTCCACGCTGGCCGTTGCGTATTCCACCAGGGCGTGGTCCTTGTCGGTGCAGAGCAGTAGGCCCACCGGTGGGTTATCCCCAGCGGACATCATGTGCTTCCGATACCAAGTGACGTAAGTATTGAGCTGACCCAGGTGCTCGTGCCGAAACTCATCCACCTTCAGCTCCACCAGCACATGGCACTTTAGTATGCGGTGATAAAACACGAGGTCCACGAACCCGCGCGTCTTGCCGATCACGATGCTCTTCTGCTGCGCCTCCAGACAAAAACCATCTCCCAGTTCCAGCAAGAACTCCCGCAGGTTCTCCACCAGCGCGGCTTCGAGATCAGTCTCCGCCACGGCATCCTTTGCCCGGAGTCCGAGGAACTCGAAGACGTAAGGATCACGGATCGCCAGCTTTGGCTCCGCACATTCCACGCCCTTCTTCATCATTTCCGCCAGCTTTTCTTTATCCGTGGACAAGCCCGAGCGCTCAAAATACAGCGTGGCGATCTGCCGCTTCAGCGCCCGCACAGACCAGTTCCCCCGGATGCACTCGATCTCGTAGAACGCCCGTTTCAGCGGGTCTTCGAGGTCCACGATGAGTTCCAGGTGACTGTAGGAAAGTTGATTTACAAGCATCTCAACTGGCGCACCCAATGGTGGGGACGCTGTCCCCACTTTTTGCAAGGGGTAAGGTAGCGCCGGAAAATGTGGGGACAGTGTCCCCACAATGGCGGGATACAGCCTCCAGAACCTGAGATACCGATAGAGCTGACGGCGATTGCAGTTGGAGACTCTTATCTCCTCGAGCCGTTCCGCCAGGGCCTCAAGCAGTCTTTCCCCATAGACTGCCCGGTCTTCGCCATGCAGTTCGTAATGGTGGATGTAGCCACCAATGACCCAGTTCCGCAGCGTCAACGTCGTGTTCACCGTCCGGCTCACATGGGCAGCGCTCTGCTCATGCACCCGCCGGATAGAATCCACCAAAGCCACGAAATCAGCCGCCGAAGAGCGAACCAAGGAGACATCGGCCTTCTTCTTGGTGCGGCTAGTGGGTGTGGGCTTCTTTTTGCTCATGCTTCATTGATCTTGTCTTTCATCAGCGCGATTTCCCCATTTCTGCTTGTAGGACGAAACTTATATTGTGAAATCAGACTTTAGAGGAGAGTTGGGCGACCAGCCACTCCAAATGAGTCTTCGCACTGCCAATGACAGCACGGTAGCTGGCGAATTTGGTTTTCCTGCGCGTGTATTCTCCCACGAGTCTGGGATTTACTTCTCCACCGATGATGAGGATTTCGAGAGACATGCCGAGTTTGCCAGTGAGGGTGTCGGCATACTTTTTGGCTTGTGACTCGGCGTCAACCCGAGCCGAAGGAGCAGGGCGACTGAGACAGGCGGTGCAATGCACGGGCCGCAGGCCGACCGAGCGGCGGCAGCGAGGGAGCCAATCTTCGCCCGTGCGCCTTCCCGCAGCGTCCAGTCGATCGTCACGCTCTTCCGCACCATCGTGATCAGTTCGGCGGCGATCACCCTCAGCTTGTCGTCGCCCATGGCCTTCACGGCGGACTCGTTGGCGGCGAGGGCGTCGTAGAGCCGGGCCGCTGGGAAGCGAGCGGGACCGACAGCGCGAAGCGCTGGGCGAAGCCCGACTTGGCGGGAGCGAAAGAGCCAACGCGATCTCGTCATCCGTCAGGCCGAGGTCTTCGCCGCGCTTGGTGGCGGCGTCGA
>JAGRPD010000564.1 GCA_020439875.1 Verrucomicrobiales bacterium | reverse complement strand
CGCGAGCGGGAGGCCTTTGACATTACACGCGAGCCCGAGGAGGTCCGGCAAAAATACGACACCGGCCGCTTCGGACGTGGCTGCCTCCTGGCGCGCCGTCTCGTCGAAGCCGGAGCGCGTTTTGTCGAAGTCACCACCGAGTACGTTCCTTTTCTCCACTGGGATACCCACAAAGATGGGCATCAAACCATGGACGGTCTGCACCGCGAGATCGACCTACCGATCGCCACTTTGATCCGCGATCTGGAGGCGCGCGGCCTGCTGGAGCGCACCCTCGTCATCATCGCCAGCGAGTTCAGCCGCGACGCTCTCATCGAGGGCAAACCGGGCTCCAACGCCAACGATCAAGCCACCTTCAAAGTCGATCGCCTCCAGGAAATGGCGCACTACGGTCTGCATCGGCACTTCACTGGCGGCACCAGCGTGGTGATGTTCGGCGGCGGCATGAAGCGCGGTCACATCCATGGCCGCACCGCCGACGAGAGACCGCTCATCGCCGTGGAGGATCCCGTCAGCGTGATGGACCTGCACGCCACCATCATGACGGCCATGGGCATCAGTCCGAAGACGCGTTTCGACATCGAGGGTCGCCCCTTTTACGTCACGCAGGATGGCCACGGCAAGCCCGTGACCTCCCTGTTTGCCTGAGGCACATCCCCAGAACGCGCCGACCTCCTGCGGGGCAGCCGCAGCTCTGTAACCGCGTTTTTCACTGGCGCGGAGCGGTCGCTGATGCCAATGGAAACCATGCTCGACCAACTCGCCCACCTAGAGACTGAAGCCCTGGCCGCTCTGCCCACGCTGGCAGACGAATCCGCGCTGGAAAGCTTCCGCGTGGCCTATCTCGGGAAAAAGGGCAAACTCACCGCTCTCAGCGCCGGCATGCGAGACGTGGCCCCCGCCGACAAAGCCGCCGTCGGAGCCCGCCTCAACGAAGTGCGCAGCGCCATCACCGATGGCCTCAGCTCCCGCAAAGATGCCCTCGAATCCGCACGCGACGCTGCCGCTGTGGCTGGCATTGATGTCACGCTGCCCGGACGTCCCAGTCTCGGCACCGGCACGCTGCATCCGCTCACCCAGATCCGCGATCTCGCCATCCGCACCCTGCGGGGCATGGGATTTGCCCTCGCCGAGGGACCGGAGATCGAGACCGAGTGGCACTGCTTTGATGCCCTCAACACGCCGGCCGATCACCCGGCCCGCAATGAAAGTGACACCTTCTATTTGCACGACGGCCGACTGCTGCGCACCCACACCTCCACCGTGCAGATCCGCACCATGGAGGCCGCCAGCGAGCTGCCCATCCGCATCATCGCACCCGGAGCTGCCTACCGCCGGGATGAGATCGACGCCACTCACCTCTCCGTCTTCAATCAACTCGAAGGTCTCTGCGTCGATCGCGATGTCAGTCTGGCGGATTTGAAAGGCACCTTGGTCCTGTTTTTCCGTGAGATTTTCGGATCCAAAACCGCTGTCCGCTTCCGCCCCCACTTTTTCCCCTTCACCGAGCCCAGCTTCGAGATCGACATCCAACTCGAAGCCAAAGGCCGCGAGGCCAAGTGGATCGAGATCGCCGGTTGCGGCATGGTGGATCCCGCCGTCTTCACCGCCGTCTCCTCCACCCGCAAGGACGATCTGCTCGACCCCGCCGCCGTCAGCGGCTTCGCCTTCGGCCTCGGCCTCGACCGCCTCGCCATGATCCTCCACGGCATCACCGACATCCGCCATCTCATCGAGAATGACCTCCGCTTTCTGCGCCAGTTTTAAGCCCCGTCTGAGGATCCCTGCTTCACCCCTCTCTGCCTCCCTTTCATGAAAGTCTCCCTCTCCTGGCTCTCCACCCATCTCGATCTCAGCGGCCGCTCCCTGCCCGAGCTGTCTGACCTGCTCACCTTTGCCGGCATCGAGGTCGAGGGCATCGAGCAAAAAGGCGTCACCTCGGACAAAGTCATCGTCGCCCAGATTCGCGACTTTGTGCCGCACCCAGATGCGGACAAGCTCAGCGTCTGTCAAGTGGACGACGGCAGCGGCAGCCCGCGCCAGATCGTGTGCGGTGCTAAAAATTTCAAAGCCGGTGACAAGGTGCCCCTGGCCCTGCCCGGCGCGGAGCTGCCCGGCGGCTTCACCATCAAGGAGGGCAAACTTCGTGGCGTGGCCTCCATGGGCATGATGTGCAGCGGGCGCGAGATCGGCCTCGGCCAGGAAGACGCCGGCCTGCTCATCCTCGATGCCGATGCCCCCGTCGGCACACCGCTGCGCGATCTGGTGGAGGCCGATGTCCTGCTCGATCTCGAGATCACCCCGAACCGCCCCGATCTCCTCAGCCACACGGGACTGGCCCGCGAGCTGGCCGCCCTCACCGGTCTGCATCTAAAAACACCACCCCAGCCCAGCTCCGCACCCAGCCAGACGGCGACGGACACGGAAATCCAGCTCACCGCCCGCGACGGTTGCCCGTTTTACACCGCTCGCATCCTGCGCGGCGTCCGGGTCGGCCCCAGTCCCGATTGGCTCAAAGCCCGGCTCGAGAGCATCGGCCTGCGCCCCATCAACAACATCGTGGACATCACCAACTACGTCCTCATGGAGCTGGGCCAGCCGCTGCACGCCTTTGACCTCGACAAACTGCAAGGCGGCATCGTCGTGCGCCGCGCGGCAGCGGGGGAGACCCTGCTCGCTCTCGATGGCGAGACCTACCCGCTCGAGCCAGAAGACCTCGTCATCGCCGACTCCCAGACCCCCGTCGCCCTGGCTGGCGTCATGGGTGGAGAACTCAGCAGCGTCACCGAAGCCACCCGCGACATCCTGCTGGAGAGCGCCTGGTTTGAGCCCTCAGGCGTGCGCCGCACCAGCCGCCGCCTCACCCTGCACTCCGATTCCAGCTACCGCTTCGAGCGCGGCGTCGATCCCCATCAGGTCGCTGCCGCGTCCGACCTCGCCACCCGTCTCATCCTCGACCTCGCCGGCGGCAGCGCCGAGCCAGCTCGGCTCACGGCGGGAGAGCCGCCCGCCGCCCCTACCGATGTCACGCTTGATGAAACCCGCCTGCGCCAGCTGCTCGGCATCCCGGATTACGACGCCGCAGAGGGCCATGCCATTTTGGAGAAACTCGGTCTCAGCCTCGTAGAAAAATCGGCCACCGCCTCCACCTGGCGCATCCCCACGCATCGGCTGGATTTGATCCGCTCCGCCGACCTCATCGAGGAAGTCGCCCGCGTCATCGGCCTGGACCGCGTGCCCACACGCCACCAGGGTCCCTACGCCCCCAGCAGCGAGTCCGACCAGCAGTACGACCGCCTGATGGCCTTGCGTCAGGCTCTGCAAAATCGCGGCTGTCACGAGGCCCAAACCCTGCGCCTCATCTCCGCCACCCAGATGGATCAGGTGCTCGGCGCGCCGCCGCCCAAAGGCGTCGATTTCCCCGCCATCCCGGTGAAAAACCCGCTCAGCGAGGATCTCACCCATCTCCGACCCAGCCTCATCCCCGGCCTCATCGCCACCGCCGCCCTCAACATTCGGCAGGGAGCCCAACGGCTGCGTTTCTTCGAAGTTGGGCGCGTCTTTTTGCCCCTGCCCAAAGGCAACACCCGGGAAGAGGAACGCCTCGGCATCCTGCTCAGCGGACCCGAAGCTCCCGCCTCCTGGGCCGCGCGTGAACCGCGCGCCATCGATTGGCAAGACCTCGTCGGCCTGGTGGAAAACCTGCCCGGACTCGCTGGCCAAGCGCTGGAAATCAAGCGCGCTGAGGATCGCCCCGGCTTCCTCCTTTTCAGCATCCTCAAGGCCGGCAATCGCAACATCGGCTGGATCGCGCAACTGCATCCTCGGCAGGCCCGCCACATCGACGCCCGCCATCCCGTCTATGTCGCAGAGCTGATCCCCACCGCCTTCAGCGCCAGCAGTGGTCCCGCGCGATTTGAGGAGATGCCCCGATTCCCCGCCATCACACGGGACGTCTCCATGGAGGCTCCCGCCAGTCTCGCCCACGCCGATGTCGCCAAGGTCTTCGCCAAAGCCAACGAACCCCTGCTCATCGACGCCGTGTTGTTTGATCAGTTCCAAGATCCCACCGGCAGCCGCATGCCCGCCGATCGAAAATCTCTGGCCTACAGCCTCACCTACCGTTCTCCCGCCCGCACGCTGGAGACCAAGGAGGTCGATGAAGCTCACGCCCGCGTCCTGGCCGCACTGGAAAAAGCCCTGCCCATCACCATCCGGCGCTGACTTCT
>JAGRPD010000054.1 GCA_020439875.1 Verrucomicrobiales bacterium | reverse complement strand
TCGCCGGTGGCGGTGCCGTTGTCGGTCATAAAGATCACGATCGTATTGTCACGCAGGTCGTTGTCAATGAGAAAGCGATCCAGGCGCGCCATGTTGTCATCGATGTTGGCGATCATGCCGTAGAAATGAGCGAGGCCGGTGGGGAATTTTTCAGCGTAAGGTGCGGCGAATTTTTCGGGCGCATGGTTGGGGCCGTGTGGGGCGTTGGTGCAGAGGTAGATGAAAAAGGGCTGCTTTTTCTGCGCCTGTTGCTCGATGAATTTTTTGGTCTGAGAGAAAAAGACGTCGGTGCAGTAGCCTTGCGCGGGCTCGATTTTTCCATTGTGATGGTAGCTGCCGTCGAAATAGGCGTTGTCCCAGTAATCGGGGGTTTGACCCACACCGCCACCGCCGTGGCGATAGACTTCGAGGAAACCTTTGTCTTCGGGGCGGGAGGGATAGTTGTCTCCGAGATGCCATTTGCCGACCATCGCGGTGCCGTATCCCGCAGCTTGGAAAATCTGCCCCATGGTGATTTCATTGCCACGCAGGATGGAGCGTCCATTGATGGTGTGCCAACAGCCGGTACGATCCGAGAAGCGGCCCGTCATCAGAGCGGAACGCGCCGGCGCGCAGGTGGGAGAGACGTGGTAGTTGGTGAGACGAATGGACTCGTCGTGCAGGGCGTCGAGATGCGGGGTTTTGAGGACGGGATTGCCGTGGCAGGAGAGGTCGCCATAACCCTGATCATCCGTGACAAGGAGGATCACATTGGGCGGCGGATCGGCGGCGATCACCAGTGGGCTGCTGGAGACGAGGAGGAGGGCGGGCAAAAGGTGGCGGAGCATGACAGGTGAGAAACGACTCGTAGCGGCGCTCATTTCACTTGTTGACATGGCGATCAATCTTCCTTAGGTGCAGATTCCTAATTTTGATCAGCTCGCCATGATGCCTGCTTCTTATCCCCTTGCCTCAAACCGCACCGTCCAGGTGCGGAGTGGTGTCGCCTAAGGATTCGCTTCCTTCAGCGGTGGTCGTTCGACGTTGCTCCGAGTGGGGCAGGGTGTGCGTTCGCCTTTTTGCGCTTCGGCTTCGGCGTTGATTGTCCCTCTCAGACAATGCCGAGCTTGGAGGAGCCATCATCGAAGGTGGCTCGGTTTTCCTTTTTTTAGACAGAGGGGCAGTTTTTCTAACATCATGAATTCTTCGATTTCGTATTCTTCCGGTTGGCGTTTGGGTTGGGTATTCGATGATCTGGCCGCTTTGTTTGCGGCGGGTCCGGTGCATCGCATTTGTTTTGATCTTTCCGAGGCGGCTTTGCAGGCCCTGCTCGAGAGGTATGCATCCCAAATTCATCGCACGTTTCATCGTGTCGATGAAGGTGGGGTGAAACCTCAGCAGGCGCTGCTGCGATTCTCCGATGAATTGTATCTGCTGGCCACGGGAGCGGGCAGTGAGGATGGCGAGGTAATCTGTCGCGATCTGCAGGAGGGTCGTCGTCTGCTGGATGAGGTGAATGAGGTGATCTCGCCCACGCAAAGAGGTGCGGGACCGGCATTTCACATGCTGAGTTACGACGGCTACAGCATGGACACGACGCAGGGGCGGGATTTGCAGGAGCCGGTGCCGGAGGAGCAGTTGCGGCTGATGTATGGGGCGGATGTGGAGCGCTGGTTGGAGGCTTTTCAAGAACGCACGGTGCGGCGCAGTGGAGGTTTCACCTTGCTGGAGGGTCCGCCGGGTACGGGAAAGACAAGCCTGGTGATGGAGCTGATCCGGCGCTGCCAAGACACGCATCGATTTTATGTGCTGCCCATTTCGCAGGCTCAAGCATTTGCTGCGGCGGAGTTTGTTCCATTCTGGGAGCAGCAGCAGTCGCAGGCCGGTGCGCGCGTCAAAGTGATCGTGTTGGAAGATGCGGATGGGCTGTTGCAGCGGGGGCGACGGGAGGAGGGAGATACGACGCTCTCAGCCCTGCTGAATGTGGCGGATGGCCTGACGGGCCGGGTGCTGAGACTGCATGTGATGTGCACGATCAATTGTCGGTTGGCCGATCTGGAGCCTGCGTTGCTGCGCCCGGGGAGGCTGACGCTGCACCGACGGGTGGGGCGTTTGGCGGCGGATGCGGCGCGCGATCTGGCGCTGTTGCGGGAGTTGCCCTGGCCGCCGCGCCTGGAGCGGGAGGAGTACTCCTTGGCTGAGGTGCTGCATGGCGGCGAGCCTTCCTTGATGGAACCGAACAGAGGGCAAATCGGTTTCATCAACCTGAAGTAGGTGACGGGCTGTGGGCGGCGCTCAGCGGAGGCGCTGCCGCAGCCAACGGCTCACCGCATTTCGCACTCACGCCAACGCCCTAGAAGCAAGCTCCCTTTTTCGAGCCGGTAGAAGCATCAACCAGGCGTGGTTGTCGTGTTCAGCTTCGAAAAAGGTGGCGAAACAGAAACCTTTACACTGGATCAAACTTTCGCCTATGATGCAGCTGGAAATCGCAAAGAAATCGCCCGGGACGGCATGACCGCGACCTATCAATCCAACGCCGCGAACCAGTACGCGCAGATCGCCACTGGCACCGAGGTGGTAGAGCCCGTCTATGACGAACTCGGAAACTTGTTGGAGGACGATCGCAACACGTACACCTGGGACGCCGACATCCACCTGATGTCGGTGACCCGTAAAGCGGGCGACTCGCCCGCTTCAGCGACCGAGTTCCGCTACGACCCGCTCCACCGCCGCCTCGCCCGGGTCACCGAATCCGAAACCACCCTGTTCATCTACGATGGATGGAATGTGATCGCGGAAAATACGGCGATCTCAAATCCCCAATCTGAGATCTCAAATCCCCCACAGCAATCGGCACGATTGGTGTGGGCCGAGGACCTCTCCAGCACCCTCCAAGGTGCCGACGGCATCGGCGGCCTCATGTCCAGTCGCCTCACGCCAGAAAAGGATCAACATCCCACGACCTACCTTTTCCACTACGACTCCAACGGCAACGTCATCCTCCTCACCTCGGCAGCGGACGCTACGCCCGCCGCCCGCTACGCCTACGACGCGTTGACTCAGTCGCCTCCTCCGGCGACTTCGGGCTTCGCCATGCGCTTCACGCAGGCTGTCTCGCGCCAATACCCTGGCGCTCGGCTTGGCCAAACCCTCACCGCCACCGGCCTCGCCGCCCACGTCAACCGTTACCAGTTCAGTACCAAGCCGATCGAACGGGGGAGTGGGTTGGCGTACTTCGGCTTCCGGTATTACGATCCCGTGACAGGCAGGTGGCCGAGCCGGGATCCGATTGAGGAGAAGGGAGGATTCAATTTGTATGGATTTGTTAACAACGAAACAATATCAGAATCTGATGTGTTGGGATTTGGAATCATTCATTGGTTGGCTAAAGCTGCGATCAGTGAAATGTTAGTTATTTTGGCAGGGATAATTCAAAATCATTGCGCTGAACTTGTGGGAGATTCCACTTCAAAAGAAACTTGCACTATTTGCTGTAGGGCTACAAGTGCGATAGGTGCTGGATCAGTTTTTACAACGTGGGCCATTGGTGTAGTAGAGAGCTTTGCGGCTGGAATTGTAAGTGCTGGTGTTGGTGGTATTGTGAATATGATGCCAGTAACTGGTACGACCGTGCTTCAAGTAGCACAGCTCGTCGATTCCCATCAGTCTTGTATTGATGACTGTGAAGGTTGTCCTATCTTATGAGTGTAGAGATTCTTCATGCTATTAGAGGGAATCGGGCAATCATCGATTTTTTATTGATTTCAATACTATGCTGGGGATTGGTGCAGACAATTCGAGGGTTGCGCGGATTGACCTTTCGAACTGTTACTGGATTAATCCTCTCGTTTGGATCGATTTTAATTCCTCTCGTTTGGGATGATCTGAAAAATAGCGATCTCATTTTATTAATTCGGCTGTTCGGGCTGGGTTGCTTGGCTTGGGACCTCAAACAGGCAACGCTCGTGAAACGGGGGGAATCGCGTTAACAAGATACCGTTCACCCCTAGAAATTTGGGAGTGGAGAATGAAGTCATGTTTCATTGAATCCCAGTGAATAAGCTTTTCCCAGTTGGGTGGTTCGTGGCGGCTCTGGCGGGCTGGTTGTTGCCGGTCTTTGCGCTCACGCTGGCACCTTGGAAGTAGGTGCCGCTTCCGTCTCGGTGGAAGCATCATTTCAGTGTGGCGGCGTTGTTTACGCGGCGATCACCGAGTTGGAGTCAGCCGAAGGTGGCACGGACACTCCTGTCCGTAACCCAAACTCCAACGGCACCTCCGCAAACTCTTCCAAAACGAACAGCGAAACAGAAACCTTTACACCGGATCAAACTTTCGCCTATGATGCAGCTGGAAATCGCAAAGAAATCACCCGCGACGGCATGACCACGATCTATCAAGCCAACGCCGCGAACCAATACGCGCAGATCGCCACCGGCACGGAGGTGGTGGGGCCGGTGTACGACGAACTCGGGAACTTGTTGGAGGGCGACAGCAACACTTATACCTGGGACACCGAGATCCACCTGATGTCGGTGACCCGCAAAGCGGGCGGCTTGCCCGCATCCCGTAGAGAGGGCGACTCGCCCTCTCAGGATGCTGGGGTTGCGGCGTCTTCTCCGCAGGCTGAGGGCGAGTCGCCCTCAGCCACGACCACCCAGTTCCGTTACGACCCCCTCCACCGCCGTCTCGCACGGATCACCGAACAAGAAGCCACGATCTTCGCGCACGATGGCTGGAGCCGAGCCGAGGGATCGGAGGCGAGACAGACAACCGGTGGCAACCGTTTGGGGCGTCAGCCCCGAGTGAGCGTGGGGAGCGAGCGAGTCAACAACATCGTGATCGCGGAAAATACGGCGATCTCAAATCCCCCACAGCAATCGACACGATTGGTGTGGGGCGAGGACCTCTCCAGCACCCTCCAAGGTGCCGACGGCATCGGCGGCCTCCTGTCCAGTCGCCTCATGCCAGAAAAGGATCAACATCCCACGACCCACCTCTTTCACTACGACTCCAACGGCAACGTCATCCTGCTCACCTCGGCAGCGGACGCCAACCCCACCGCCCGCTACGCCTACGACGCGTTGACTCAGTCGCCTCCTCCGGCGACTTCGGGCTTCGCCCTGCGCTTCACGCAGTCTGTCTCGCGCCAATACCCTGGCGCTCGGCTTGGCCAAGCCCTCACCGCCACCGGCCCCGCCGCCCACCTCAACCGCTACCAGTTCAGCACCAAACCGATCGAGAGGGGGAGTGGGCTCGCGTACTATGGTTATCGGTACTACGATCCGGTGACCGGGCGGTGGCCAAGTCGGGATCCGATGGGGGAGATGGGAGGAGTTTACAGTTACAGTTTTGTCAATAACTCAATCACTGGAACGATTGATGTATTAGGAATGTGGTTTGAGTGGTGTCCTATTATTGGAACTCTAGAGCAATTAGCGAGAACTTATTTAGATGACTATCCGGGAATGAAGGCTGGTGATTATGCTGGTGTTGCGGAGAATCAGAGTGATCCTGAAATGTGCGCATTAGAGATCGATACTGAGGCTATGTGGTTTTTTATCAAATATGTAACGCCAAATGGCTCTCGATTGGCGATTGATTACGCTATTATAGCGTGTTTCCCAACGCCGCCTACTCTAGCTGGGTCTGCTAAAGTTACACTCATTGTCTTGGGGCTATCAGTTTGGGCCTCGGAAAAAATTAGTTCGGCTCCAAACCAGGCCAAAATTGATTATTGCGGTGGTTGTGGTGCGACCCTTCTTCCGCCGACCGTGCCGTTACTCTAATGTAATTGCTGAAACGGGATCTGCTTATACGTAATACTTTTCATAAAACGAAATGACGCGACTCTTTTTTATTATTGGGGCAGTATTCTGTTTCGGATTGGTGTTTTTGGTGGCTGCGACTGAGCAGGTGCGTGGAGAGTTTGATATCCAGATGCTTGTCATTAATTCTATTAGCAAATTGGTGTTTGTTGTATCGCTGCTTCACTATTGCGGGTTTGCCGCACTGCATTCTGTATCGCGCGTAGAGGATCCTGGTGACAGAGTGGGTTGGGTAGTGTTAACTTTGGGGTTGAACGTGCTCGGATCCTTGATCTACTATTTGACTAAGTATCAGGATTTTAGAATGCACGGGATGGGTGGGTTGATTCGACCACAGATGAAGAATCGTGGATATTCATTTTACCACGCATCTCCATCTGAAATAGGTGTGAAACCAAGTGTGAAAGCAGAAATCGTTGCGCCTTTGCGAGATGGAGAATGATCAAGGGAAAGCTTTCCGGTAACGAGGTGCAGTAGTGGGGGAAAGGGATGCATGGAATTGGTGGCGGTGATTGGAAGAATGGAGTTGAACCGACTTAAACTTAGATGAGCAAAGTCTTTGCAGCCTTTTGGTCCGCTGCGGTGATGGCCTGTTGGCTCGTGCCGGTCTTTGCGCTCACGCTCACGCCTTGGAAGCAGGTGCCGCGTCCCTCACACTGGAAGCATCAGTTCAGTGTGGCGGTGTTGTTTGCGCGGCGATCACCGAGCTGGAGTCAGCCGAAGGTGCTGGTGCGGACGGAGGTTCGGCGTGGGGGGGAGATCGCGGGTGCCGGTGGAGATGCTGAGAAGAGTGAATTCGACGAGTTCGGCGGAGTTGAGGGCGATTTGGGGAGGGAAGTAATTTTTGCTGGTAAAAGATGTGAGGTGAAAGATCAGAGAACAGAGGATCCCATTTTTTACCGTTCATGTTTTACCAAGCATTCAGTTGGTTAGGAGGGGGATGAAGAATGAAGAATGAAGGAATGATGAATGAAGAATTATGAATGAGGAATGATGAGGGGATTAGGGGACGAGGGGATGAGGGGATGAGCATGAAGGGGTGGGTTGAATTTCGGGGCTGGTTGACGTGGTGGGGCGCGGCCTTGAGTCTGCCGTTGGATGCGCTGCCGTTGCGCTGCTTTGAGTGCGGGTTTGCGGTGGTGTTTCTGCTGCGGCTGGCCTGCAACGAGCCGGTGGTGGAGTGGCTGACGGGGGAGGGATTTCACCTGACGGCGGAGGAATGCCGGAAGCTGAGGTATTTACCGCCTTTCCCGACGCTGCCGCTTTGGGGGGCTTACTTGTATTTGGCGGCGAGCTGCGGGGCGGTGGCGTTGTTGATTGCGTCGGAGCGTTGGCGGGGCTCTGGGTGTTTAGCCTGCAAATGGCGATGTATTATCTGCTGTTTGTTTCGGGGGGATGGGCTGCGGAGGATGGGGGAACAGATGGGAGTGTCTGTATTACGAGTTGGGGGGCTCGCTCGGTATCCCGAGCGTATTGCCAGTGTGGTGGTGGCAATGATGGGTGTGGGATTGGCGATCCAGGCGATGAGATCGGTGGGGGAGTCGGCTGCGGAATGGCGGATGCGGTCGGCAGAGGAGGTGAACTCTTCGACGGTAGGTGACAGGCTGCGGGTGGCGTTCAGCGGAGGCGCTGCCGCAGCCAA
>JAGRPD010000053.1 GCA_020439875.1 Verrucomicrobiales bacterium | reverse complement strand
GCGCTCGAAGTCATCGGAGAAGAGCCGTTCCTTCTTCTTCGCGATCAGCTCCGTGGGCTTGCGAAGCTCGCCGCTCATTCTGCCATCAAATCCAAGCGGCAACGGCGGGCAGCTTCGGCGCATCAGCGGCGAAGGTAGTGGCGGTAACGAGACAGGGTAGCGATTTAAGGAACTTTAGGCTGCCCAATTGTATCAGATGTCGGAACCGGTGAGCGACCGGTGATAGCATAGGGTAGAACGTCCTGCCATGCGGGAATTGAACACCAGAGCAACGCGGCAACGATGATGGCGGAAAACAAAAAGAGCAGAAATCGGACAGCCCAAAGAAGCCACCGAACGCGTCCATACTGACTCCAAGTGGTCGCGAGAAGGTTCTTCAATCTCTCAGACTTGTCTGTGACCTTCCGCTTCTGTTCCGTTTCAAAATCAGTGAGAGCGAGTTTAACCGCCTTGAGCGTCTTTCCCTGATTCAGAGTTAGGAGAAATACCAACGCGAAGAACACAAGCCCACCAGCCGCCAACACGATGTTCTGGCCTGTCCATCCGTTCGTCGGCTTGAATTTTTCTGCAATGAGAAAAAAGCCAATCGGAACTCCAATGAGCGCGGTTTGGATAGATGCGAGGACTTGGTTTAAGTCGCCGACGAACTTCAGCCGCTTCTCATCAAAGTTCTTCAACAGATCCTCAAAAGAAAACCGCTCTAGATAAAGTGAGTGGTCTTGCTGAGCACGGTCGAGGATGTTGGCGGCATTCTCCAGTAAAGAACCCAGTCTCATATCGGATGGCAAATCCTGGAGCAAGCGGACGCTTGCCTTGCGAAAGAAGGCCCATCTCGCGTCTGCGTCTAAGTGCGCGGTGTCCAAAAACCGCAATATTCCATCCAATTGCTTTGGCAAGCAGACAGTCTGCTTCGCAATATACGAGGCCAATGGAATTTCAACAGCTTGTTGGTCAACCAAGAAAAAGCGTTGTGCCGTTGAGTCCCAAACTTCTGCTTTTGATTTTAAGAGGAGCAGTAGCTTGCAAACAGCCTCGTAGCCCGCGCGAAGGTCTTCATTCTTCTCCCAGACCACCAAGTTTTCAGGAGTGGAATCGGGATGAGTTCGGATTAGCGAATCGTAGGATTCAAAATATCCAGGGAGATTTCCGGTATCGAATCGCAACTCCAGCATCCCGGCATCGCCGAGGTTTGGAGGAAACAACAATGTCCCGTTTCGTCTGATTTCTTTTATTGCCCCCTCCCCGTGTAGCGCGGAAAGCAGCGCATTGGAGGCAGCATCTTTCGGGTCGTAATCGAACAGGGCGACAATCCAGCCATCGCCCTGCTCTTGCACGTCGCGCACGCGCTGCCGGAGCTGCAAAAAGAATTTTACTACCTCGGACATAACTAGCGGATGTCAACCTCTGAAAGCTCAATGTCCCTAATGAGGATAGTTTTCGCGGCCTTGTCGTATCGCACTCGCTTATTCAGCAAACGCCGGGAAAAATTCAATTTGATGTCGGAGTCGTTGAAGATTACGCGCACCCACGGGGAGAGTGAGCGACGGTCGATGTGAAATTCCGCGCCCAGTCCAGCCTCGTTCGCGTCGGTAAAGAACTTCTGGTGATTGTCGGTGTCCACAATTGAAGCCACAATTTTCAGCTCCACCGGCTGGTCTTTTCTTTCCTTCGCGTAATCAAGAACTCGCTCTCGGACTTCTTCACGTTTCGCCCGAGAGTAGTCGTTGGCTTCCATCCACCGCTCGATGAAATCTTTCAGCTTTTTCGTCCCCTCTGTGTTCGTGCGCGGCTCATGCAACCCGATGAAGCTCTTGAAGTAGTCGGACACTTCTTTCCGACCTCGAACAACGCTCACAGGCTCAGGCTTCCCCGCCTGCCAATCCGAAATGCTAATCCGAGCCGCAAGGTCAAGGTGCTCCATCTTGAGAGCCGCTGCCCGCCGAAGCGTCAAAGTTTCATCGTCAATTGCGTGCTCTTGCTCCTGACGAAGCATCAAAATCAAAAGCAGGTCTTCACTAGCTTCCGAGAAACGTGCTGCAAAGAAATACCCACCAGTAGCGGCGGGAATGCCCTTTAATTTCGCAACCAGTAAAGCTGCAGCAGCTTTTGAGAATGCAAGGAAATCTCCGCCATTATTGACGCATTCTGACAGCAGCCGAGAGAACGCATAAGCGTTCGTGTCGGATTCGAAGCCGCCGTAAACGCGCCCCGATTGATGTTTGCGGAAGAGTTTTGTGACTTTGTCGACAAACTCAGTCTCTTCGTCTGTTGGTGGTATCAGTTCCTCCCGGTACCGTTCGTTGACCGGGCTGTTAACTTCTTTAAAAATCGAGTGGATAACAAAGTTCATAAGATTCTACTTGTTCTAAGCCTTCGCGTAAACCTCCGCCCCGGCCACCACAAACTCCTTCGACTTCTCGTCCATCCCAGCACGCAGCGCCTCGTCATCGCTGACGCCGTGTTCAGCAGCGTATTTGCGCACGTCCTCGATGATGTTGCTGAATCTGCCTCCACTCGGCAGGTTCACCCTACGGGCAGCCTGACGGCTGGCTGTCTCGCCTCCGATCCCTCGGCTCGGATCATGTCGCAGGAAGTGGGGGGAGCACATGAAAAAAGAGATTGTTACTTGGATTGGTAAGTGGTGGCCTGCTCAAACAAGGACTCCACCGTTTCGCCCGCAAAGAGGGCTTTGCGTTCCCTGGTGGAGTCGTTTTGGCCGACGTGCCAGATGGAGAGCAGTCGCGCCACTGGGTGCGGAGGCATGTTCTTCTGGGGGATGCGGAGGGCTTCCTCGGTCAAATCTTGTTCGGTTTCGATGGCTGCGCACATGGTGATTGGAAGCAGGCTACCACGAAGTCGGTGGGGTTCAAGACGGTGATGATGGGCCGGATAGGGCTTATGGCACCGATCGGAAGTGCGGCGGTGAGTGACAGGTGGTGGAGCCGGGTATGAATAGGACTCATGGGGCCTATGCGACCTCTTGGATAAACGGCGTCGTGGGGTGGGTGTGGGCTTTAGGCTTTCGGGCGAGTGGGGGGCTTTGGAGGCTGGCGCTGGGACTGCTGCTGTTTGCGGTAGTCTAGGCGGGCTTGGGTCATGCGCTCGCGGAGGCCGCCTTTTTGGACGAAGTCTTTTTCCAGGCGGCGGATTTGTTGGTCGAGGAGATAATTGGCTTGGTGAATGAGGCAGATGGCGATGTTGGCGAGGACCTCGGGCGGTCGGGTGGCCATGAACTGGCGGTAGGTCTCGTAGCTTTCGTCGGCGGTTTTGCCGAGCTTGCGTATGTAGAGCGCTTCCTTGGAGTTTTTGTCCCACTGAGGGAGGTCGCGGACGCGAAGGTAGTCCTGGTAGTCAATGAGCAGTTCTTCCAGGCTGGCACGGGCGACGTTGGTGAGCTTGATCTCTGTCTCAGTGGAGGTGACGGAGGCTTTGGCACCTTCGGCGATGTTCTGTTTCCCAGAGCGTGCGGACTGCACCATCTGGTCGATGGTGCGGTCGCCGAGGCGGAAGCATTTTTCCGTGAACCGGAAGGTGAAGTCGAAAATGGTCTCGGCCTTGCGGAAGGAGATGAGTTCCCGGTAGTTGCCGGTTTTGGGGAGGAAACCTTCGGGGGATGGCGAAGGTTGCTCCTGGGACATGGCGGCGTTGGTGAAATGGGGCTGGTGGAATAGGTCTCATAGGGCCTATAGGACCTATTCTGCGGTGGTATAGACCTCTGCGCCGCTTTGCAGGAACTCTTGGGATTTGGCGGCCATGCCTTCTTCTGCGTATCTGCGGACGTCTTCGGTGATCTTCATGGAGCAGAAGTGCGGGCCGCACATGGAGCAGAAGTGGGCGCTCTTGGC
>JAGRPD010000685.1 GCA_020439875.1 Verrucomicrobiales bacterium | reverse complement strand
CTACAACAATGGAACCTTGGTGTTAGAAAACTCCGACACATTGACGGACGTAGATGGTGCGACCATGGCGGCAATCGTGGGTGCGGTGAACAATGATCGGATCAATGATTCGGCGACGTGGATCCTGCAAGATTTGAGCAAACTGGAAATCGTGGGGAATCAAACGGTCGCGGTGTCAGAAACGTTGGGTGACATTCAAGTTTTGAGTGGCCGTCCAAGCATCGAGTTTGATCTCAACAACGGCAACACTGCCGGTCAGATCAATCTCACTTTGGCGAGCATCACCCGCGCGGCGGGCTCGGAACTTCGGTTTCGCGTGGAGGATGCCTACGATTCAGCTCTTCCGTTCACCGGTGCGGAAACGACGGTGACACTGCTCGACGGCGGTGCTTCTCTCGCCCCCAACATCGTGGGTGGAGGCGGAGCTGCGGGCTCGACCAACATGAATGTGGTGCGGGGTGTGACGATGGATATCTCCAACAACTTTGGGGGTCGCATCGCTACCGTGGATGGCAATCTCCTGCGCGTACTGGATCACAATCCGGCGTCGGCCACGTTTGAGTTCATTGATGCCACTGGCACGCAGACGGGCGGAGCCTCTCAGTTGTTTGATTCCAACTGGAATACCACCAACGGAACCGATCAGAATGTGATGTGGTACTTCTCTCAGAATACGCCGACCATGAGCACGACAGTCAATGGAGCGGACTTCGAGTCAGGCCGCGTGATCATGGACGATGTGACGGTGAATTCCGTCTATCTCACCGGTTTGAGCAATACCCAGATGGGTGGAAATAACAACCTTCGCCGCAATCTCGTTCTGGATGATGACGCCACGATGACGGTCAGTTCTGGCGTGATCGTTGTGGGGCGGCAAACCACGTCGGATGATGCCACAGCACCGGGAACCGATCGGGTTCAGAATGGCACCAACGATGTTTTCATCACAGGGGGAACAATTGACTTAGGGCAGGAAGGATTCTTCAAAAACCGCAATGGTTCTGCAGTTCATCTCAACTCCGACATTGTTACGGGTTCAGGAGGTCTGACTTGGTCGGCACCGAACTGGACTTATTTTGACGGACAGATGGATTTGGGAGGGGGAGATCTCAACATTGTGGAAGGGACGATTCATTTCCGTTTCGACGGCAATGTCTCCAACATCAATCAGGTGAATCTGGAAACCAATGCGGGGCTGTACATTCGAGATGGAGTTCACTTGGACGGACTCACCGTCGTCGCGGCTCCCAATGACAACTCAGCCCTCGGTGCCACGGTGACTCTTCTCCGCACGGAAGGCAGTGCGGGAGCGACGGTGTCCAACACGGACTTTGTGATGAACTGCTTCGATCAGTTGGGCGAGACCTTCGGTACCATGCAGATCTCAATGCAAACCAACACGGTGATGAACCTGGACAACGTGAACATTTACAGCACGGACCCTTCCACCAGAGTCAGTTCGGACACGCTGCAGGCTGATCCCCAGACCTTCCAATTCTTTGGAGAAACTTCGGTGCTCAACTTTGATGGGGTGATCTCGGACGTTCAAATTGGAACGGGCGAAAATGGCACAGGTGTCTTGGCTCCCATCAATCCGAATGATTTGGCCAATACCGATAGTGATGCGGCCACTCCGAGTGTGCCAATCACTCCCAATGGATATGGTCTCAACGGCAATGTGGCGGATCCAACCAACCAGGAAAACCAGTTTTTCCGGGTGCGGATCGATGGCGGAAACCTCGGCGCAGATCGCTTCAATCCCTACAATGAGGTGGGAGACAATTTTGCGCTGAATTTTGAGCGTTCTGGTCAGCAATTCAATGGAGCCTTGCAGGTCGGCAATGGCATTCTGCGCTTCACCGATAGTACCGATGACAACGATGGCGTGGCCGATGGCAAGATCTCCTTTTTCCATGATGAAGTGGCCAACAGCAGGGACTACCGAGATTTCTGGACCAGTTTCCGCCTGGTGGATGATATCACGGGGAATGACAATCGGGCGGTGGTGATGATGACCCAGCCGGGTCAGGTCTTTAACATCGGCGGCGGTGATAGCCGGGTGGACACCGATAGCGGTGAAGACAACTTTGCGATCATTGGTTATGGTGCAATCACTGGGGAGGCGACGTTCGGCGATGAGGAGTATAATATCGGTGGAGGGTTTGGAAAGCGGCTGCGTGTGGACCGGGAATTGATGGTTTATGCTGCGGGGGACAAGGATACTCAGGGCACGCTCAACATGCGAATGAGTATCCTGGATGATAACGGGCGCGACGGCGAATTGACGAAGATTGGTCGAGGTGTGGTGAATCTTCGACCGAATGCCATCGCCAACGAAGGGGCCAGCAACTTTCAGTTCGATGATGGACTCAACATGTTCGGGGGTGACTTGGTGTTTGATTTTGATCACGGTGGAAGCACGGGCATGCAGTTTACCTCCAATGATACCAATGGTGCCTCAACGCCAGATCTGCGGTTCCAAGGCGGTGCGCTTCGGATCCTAGGTGACACGAACCAAACCCGGGCTTGGAATAACATTGATGGGAATCTGATCGTCAACCAGGGTCGCGGTGAGTTCGAATATCGTGCTCAGGGTGGCAACGCAACCATCACTGCGGGTGGCACATCCACCAATGTGATCCGCACCGCAGGTGGTCAGCTCAACTTTGTGGTGGATACCACCAACATCGGAGCGGGCACCTTCAAAGCGACCTATCAAAACGCCACCATTTCGGCGGGTTCGGCTGACAACGTTTTTGATAGCCGCATGGGCGGCGCGTTCACGGTCGGCGGCCAGGCCGATACAGCGGTGAACTGGGCGGCCTTTGACAGCGAGTGGGAGTTGGGCAGCTTGGCGGACGCTTTCTTCAATGGAGGTGCTGGGGTGGGTACGGGGCTCGCTGCCTTTGGCGCGGGGATCGATACCCAAATCGAAGATGCAGTGGTCTCCACCGGTGCCGCGACTTCGACGGGGTCGATGCGGATTGATGCTGGCAGCACGGTGACCTTTGGATCTGCGGCGGGCAGCTTCGTGGTTGAAGACGGCATTTTGATCCCGACCACCAACGCCGGTGCGGTGGTGTTTGACGGCCCGATGGATCTGACTGGGACGGTGAAGACGGGAAGTGCGACCACTGAGAACGAACTGATGATTCACAACTATGGCAGCGGTGGGTTGGATATTCAGAATGTGATTGCCGACAACGGAGCCAAGACCTCATTGACCATCGGCGGAACGGGAACCACGACGCTCAGCGGCGTCAACACGCACACAGGCAACACCTACATCAATGGTGGCAGCACCGTGGTGGTGGATGCCGATAGCGACTTCGGGGTGTTTGACACGACCAACGGTTATGGCATCCACGATGTGTTGGTCTATTTCGGGGGAGACAACTACGAGTCGAGTGCGGGTGGCACGACCTTAGACTTCGTTGCACCCATCCCGGGAAGCGCCGGTAGTGGTGCTTTGAGTGGATCCGAAGTCGCACCAACAACGACGATCGATTCGCCCAACGATCTTGGAGTGCGTAACGTCTTGGTCACCGCAGGGGGGAGCGGCTACACGGCTCGACCCATTGCGGTGTTCAATGACACGGTTGATGCGACCGGGACCAATCACGGCCAAGGTGCGCGTGCAGCCGTCGTCCTGGACGGCGGCAATGTGGTGCTCAACGGCGGCACCCTGCAGGTGGCGACGGGTTTTGAACTCGATTCCAATCGTTCCATCGTGCTCCAAGGCGATGGCGGAACCATCAATGTGGCTGATGGGGAGACGTTGATCTATCAAGGGGTCATTGTTCCGGAACGTCACACTTCTCGCAGCAACAACGGCAGCACTTACGCCGAGTATTTCAGTGGAGACCTCGACATCAATGCGGACGGTTCCACGGGAACTTTTCGTCTCGGTGCTCTCATTGCTGATGGGACAAACCATGTCATTCAAGATGGTGGATTGAATAACATCTATCAAGGTCTGACCAACATCTACGCAGGCACCGTGGAAGTCTTTGGTCAGCCGATGGAGACGCAGGATGGGGATGTCTCGGGTCAGCAAAGCACGCAAAGCTACATCCAGCCCTTCGGTTCGGTGGCTTCCTTTGAGGATGGTACCATCATGCATGAAAACACCACGCTCCGAATCATGCTGAATGCAGGGGATCAGAGTGCGACGGCTTACGATGGCAGCACCACAGCGGGAAACAACAACCTCAATGACACCGTTCGCATCATGGAGTGGTTCACCTTCAAGGATGGTGCCTTCATTCAGGAGGGATCCTTGGATGGAGCTGCAGATGATACCAATACGGGTCGAAACGTGAGTTTGAGTGGGGTGCTGCAGATTGAAGATGATTCGACCTTGTTCATCCAGAATGAAGGTGGTAATGAGTTCTTGCTCAATGATGCCGGTGGTGAACTTCGTGGTGGCGATACGACTCAGCTGGTGAAACTGGGGGATAGCAACCTTCGATTCTCCGCCTCGAACGAAAACTTCTCGGGGCAGATCGTGATTGCCGACGGCTTCCTGGAAGCCAACTCCCATGGTGCTGCTCTGGGTCATGGCACTTCGGAAATCCTCATCGGATCAGATGTGGCTGCCGAAGGCATCACCTTGCCCGCAGCTTACGGCAATGTCCGCATCGGTGGGAATGTGGGTTTGGTGATTCGGGACGAAGGCGGTATGCCTGGGGACATGATCGAGGTGACTCAGGACATCCGCTTCTTGAGCGACACAGCCGGAGAGAATAACTACTACATCGGCGCGCAATACATGGCTGATGCTGATGTGGCCCGTTTTTCAGGCAACATAGATGGTACCGCGATCGCATCGGGAGCCAATGCGGGTGAGCAAGTTTACTTCTATTACGTGGACAACTACAACAGCCGCAACTACGGCACCACGTCTGAGGCCGAACGCGTGTTTATCGAATTCACAGGAGACATCACGGGAGATTTTCACGGACGGACCGTCACGAGCCAGGGTGGTGGTGCTTCGGGCGGTTTCTCCAATACAACGAGTGGAGTGGATAACATCGACGAACATACCTACTTTGTCTTCAGTGGTGACAACAGCGCGTGGGGATCGGCAGCGGATCGCGCCAGCATGGAGATCGGTTTGCGCAGCAACACCTACGATTCGGATCGCATCGCGTTTTGGCGCGCGGGCAGCGACACGGCCTTCAATCAGTATCAAGACATGTTCTTGAAAATGGGCTCTCGCCTGCAAGCGGGGGGCAATGATGTGACCATCGGAAACCTCGTCAGTGACGCGGACAGTGGTGGCAACAACAACAGCACGATTCCCCTGAATGGCGGCGTGGCCAACGATGGTGCAGGCACTTTCTATGCCTTCTTGGAAAATGGATCGAACACGGAGGGATCGGTGACGATCACGCAGACGGGCGACCATGTCTTCACGGGACTCATCCGGGACGGTTACGATCCATTGATCAGCTCTGCCTCGGGAGAACTGGGCGGTGAGGTGCAAAACGCCGCCGAACTGGCGACCACGGAAGGTGCGGCTCTGAATGTGGTGTACAATGGGGAAGCGGAGGTGAACCTGACGATTGCGACGCCCAGCACCTACACCGGCACCACGATCATCAATAGCGGCATCCTGCAGGCCGGTCTCGGTGGTGACGGCACCTGGAATGCTGGAGCGACCAGTGGTGATGTGGTGGGCCGTCTCGGCACAGGGGATGTGACCGTGGCCGGCGGCACCCTGGCTGGAACCGGACAAGTGC
>JAGRPD010000563.1 GCA_020439875.1 Verrucomicrobiales bacterium | reverse complement strand
TCGGCATCGATCTGCACGCTCAAACTGCCGCCATCCTCCTTCGCTAAAGCTTCGGCGGACGCGTCGCCTGGGCCGGACCGAGCGGCCAACTCGAATACCACGGCACCTGCTCGGCGACCATCAAGTCCACCGAACGCACCTTGCGCAAGCTGGCGAAGTCTTTTGGCATTGAGTTCACCGAGTTGAAGGTCTGCTACGAGGCAGGACCGACCGGCTTTGTTCTGGCACGGCGGTTGAAAGACTTGGGCGTGGAGGTCACCGTCGTGGCTCCATCCCAGATCCCGCAACGCGCCGGGGAACGCATCAAGACGGACCGCAGGGATGCTTTGAAGCTCGCACGGTTGCATCGCGCAGGAGAACTCAAACCGATCCACATCCCCGATCAAGAAGACGAGATGATTCGCGATCTGTGCCGTGCACGGACCGATGCGGTGGAGGACCTGCGCCGCATCAAGCAGCAGCTCACCGCCTTTCTGCTTCGAAACGGCCACCGCTATTCAGGCCGCACCAACTGGACCGCAGCCCACCTGCGCTACCTGAGGCACCTGGAACTTCCGGCGGGTTTGAAGTTGGTATTGGAAGAGTATTTGCATGCCCTCGATGCGGCGCACTCGCGGGTGGAAAGGATCGAAGCCCACATGCACGAACGGCTGGAGACTTGGACTCGGCGAGAAGCTGTGGAGCAAGTGATGGGATTGAAAGGGTTCCAAATGGTTGCCGCCATGACGATGGTTTCAGAGCTGGGAGACCTGAGCCGCTTTGAGCACCCGCGCCAACTGATGGCCTTCCTGGGATTGGTGCCAGGCGAGCACAGCAGCGGCGGCACCCGACGGCAAGGAGCCATCACGAAGTGTGGAAATGGCCATGCACGATGGATGCTGGTGGAAGCAGCCAAAGCCTACCGCACCACACCCAATGTCAGCGCCCAGCTCACGACGCGACAAGAAGGATTGAGTCGTGAGGTGCGCGAACTCTCCTGGCGGGCGCAGAACCGGCTCTGCAAACGCTACCGCAGGCTCAAGGCTCGCGGACTGCATGAGAACAAAGCAGCCATCGCCGTGGCAAGAGAACTGTCTGCTTTCCTTTGGGAGCTGCAGCGAATGACACCCGCTGCATAAACCCTTCCCTTCAATTGAACGCAACCCAACCCACGACCCAGAGACGATGACCACCAGAACGTGACTTCAAGAGAGCCGGGGTGAACCGGTGGATGGCCAGATCTCGATGACGTTAGGAGTTAGGCCGGTGGAGACACCGCCAAGCACTCGACCCGAGAGCGAGAATCAGGGCCGCGGTGAACAGAAAAGAGGCGGTAATCAGTCCGCGAATATCAGCACACCCAGCCTGCGGGAACCCGCACACCCCACAAGTGATCAATCACCCCGGCTCCCTTGAGATCACGGAGGCACTGAAATTCCACTCCAAGAATTCCAGCAAAGATGCTTTTATCCTTTGACAAACTAACAGCCATATCAACGTTTGAAGTGTGGCACGGCAGGAGTTGAGCGTCCAGAGCGAAGCGAACTAGCGAGCTTGTCCGCCGTTGCCACCACTGACTTGTTCTGCCTTGGTTGTCTCATGAGTGACCGAGTCGTAGGATCAACGCGTCAACCGCACTGGGGAATTCCTTCTCTATGCACCTAATGATGTCCTTCTGGCTATCACCATTCGGGCGATCAAGTTCCCAGAAGGCCATCCCAAAGAGGCGGTTCCGGAAATCCCAAGTAATCCCGACGCAGGCATGTCCCTGTTGCTCGGAATAGCTTGGAGCCGTGGTAACTTGAAAATGGGCGAGTGATGTGAAGGCGAATAGCTCGGCAGCGTAGTTCTGGGAGCGCAAATGCTCGACGGCGCGAACCATTGGCATCCAATCCTCATCGCGTTCGTGGCGGCCTTCGTGAAACTCGCGATAGAACTCGACGTGTCTCGGATGGGTCAGCTCGGCCCACATGATTTAGATTTCGAGCAAAGGTTCATTTCTTGGCAGAACGTTCAAGTTGACCACAGCGAGTGGCTGGCGCGGGTTTCGCGGCTCTGGAGAGCTGTACTCGGAAGGGCCATTGAGCGAAAGCCGTGCCAGCCACGGTCCGGCATTGCCGGACGCTTGTGGTCCAACGCCTCGTTCAGCACCGCCTGTTGGCGGCTTGGAAGTCCTTGGAGCGCAGCGACTTGGCGTCTTGCCCGCCCCTTAGCCCCGCCTGCCGATGTGATGGAACGGGACGGGGAGTTCATCACTCGCACGGCGCTGGAATCCAGACGCCCCCAAAATGAAAAATGAATCGTTTCCACCATGGCGCTATCGGCCCGCTTGCTGGCCTTCAGTTTCGTCCACGCTGAGCCGCCCCTGCGAGAGATGTCTCTCTCGCGTTCCGTCTCCCGGGGACGAAACGATTCTACCGAATCACGCCATGGCTTGTCCATCTTTTTTTTCAAAGCGGCCGTCCTCGGAGGGTGGGCGGCTTTGAGGGGCATGGGGCAGTTTTTTCACGTTGGTT
>JAGRPD010000562.1 GCA_020439875.1 Verrucomicrobiales bacterium | reverse complement strand
AGTCAGGCTACGCAGCTTCGGTGCGTGCGCTCTTTCTCCAAACGCACGGCAGCAACCCGTAGCTCGATCTCTCCAGAGTCGAGCGGTGGTGCGCCGCGGCTCACCGATCCATGGGAGGTGCTTTTGGGGGTCTATCTCCTGGGGGTGACACTGGTTCTCGCTCGCAGGCTGGTCGGCGAGTGGCAGCTTCGCAAGATGTCCCTGGCACGCGCGGATTCGAGATCAGAAATGATGGTGATTCAGTTGACCGGAGACCTCGGAATCAACAAATCGGTTCGGGTTGTATTCTGCCCGCAAGCTTGCGTGCCTATGACTTGGGGTGTCTTCCGCCCTGTGATCGCCTTGCCTCCGCAGACCAGGGAGTGGAGCGCGGAGGCGTTGGGTGCGGCAGTGCGTCACGAAGTCGCGCACATCCACCATGGAGATCAGCTCAAACGCCTCCTGTGCCTCTTCGTCACTGCGTTCTTCTGGCCGCATCCGCTGGTGTGGTTGGCAGCCCGACGCTGGAGATTGGAGCAGGAAAAGGCCTGCGATGACTTTGTGCTCTCGGGCAAAGTGCGCGCGGACGAATATGCCACGCAACTGCTCCAGGTGGCGAAGTCGTTTCAGCCTGGAACCAGCGCGAACCAGGTCGCCTTGGTGATGGCGATGCCATTTGGTCTGGAGTCGAGAATTCATGCGGTGGTCGATCCAACCGCCAACCGTCGCCCGCCCGGACGCGCATCAAAGTCAGTCGCCCTGGGCGCATGCCTTGCGATCACATCTCTGTGCGCGCTGTGTCAGGCGGAAAACGATCCTGGAAAAGTTCCGGCGAATCAAGTTGTCCACGTTACGACCACTTTCTCAGAGCGGGTCCAAGTCACCACGAAATTCGTGGAGATTGACACGCTAAAAACCCAGGTCGTGCCAGAGGTGCTCAAAAAAGCCATAGAGGTAGGGTCGGTAGTGCTGGGTGGCGAGGTCGTTCAGGGATTGATTGGTGAACTGTCACAGAAGCAGGGCGTCCATCTGATGAGTGCTCCACCGGACACCACACCGCCAGGGTCGTGGTCGAACGTGTACTTCGTGCGGGAATTCATTTATCCAACGGAATTTGAAATGAAGGACGGCACGCTGACGCCGGTCACATTTGAGATGATGCCACTGGGCGTGACGTCGGACATCAAACCGATTTTGGATTCGGACGGCGTCATTCAACTGAAATCGATGAGTGCACATATAGCGGAGTTTGATGGTTGGGTGACCGGCGGCGTTGAGATGCTTGATTCTATCGACGAGAACAAACGGAGATTCGATTCGACCAAAATTCTCGCGGGCAGAAAAAGCTTGGTGCCGATGGATCAGGCACCTTCGTCTCTGACAATCCCCAGCGGGAATTCAGAATTGTGGGATATCAATAAAGGAAAAGATCGAAAGAAGGACGAAGTGTCGCTGCCGTTGTTCACCATCCAGGAATGGTCGGGTGAGACTTCTTTGAAACCAGGCGAATGGTTGGTGTCTTATTTGAAGCGTGTGAGCGGAGATCCAACGTTGCACGATGGTCGGCGTGTGTGGTGCTTGGTTTCGGCGGAGAGGGTGGTCGTTGCAGAGACCAAACCTGTCACCATCCGTGGCCGGGTGAAACGACAAGGAATATACCCGCATCAACCGGGGATGACGCTCAATGATCTTCTGAAAAAGGCCCAAGGAGTGACCCGTCATAACGGCACTGTCAAAATCCACCGGGGTGCGGAGCAACCGATCAAACTTGATGCGACGAAAGACGGATCCACGCCATTGAATGCCGGGGACTCGGTGATCGTGGAGTGATCTCGCGTCAGCACGGCGCTTCATCTGGCTATCGAATCCAACCAGACCGCATTGCAGCAACGCCCTTTGGAGTGCGGGGCTCTGCGCCGCTTTGGACTCGGGGATCGATGCCGCCCCAGTTGGCCGTTCGCGATGGTCCGAACCCCCTTCTGCCGACGATCCAAAGCGTCCCGCAGACGGGGGGCGCACTCCAGATTTCACACTCTGGCTTGCACCGCATCCCGCCCTCGCCAAATCTCGTGAATGCCTGCCAAAGCCGCGACAAAGCCCCGCAAGAAAGCCTCCCGGAAAAAGAAGTCGGATGCGATTCAGCTCCCTCCGGCAGGGGATTGGCGCAGCACGGATGAGATTGAAATCTTGCGTCGCGTGCAGCGGGCGCGGGAGGAGAAACACTCCATCTCCAACCTGAATCCTGAGGAGCCGGTGTTCTCCACCTTCGCCGTGAAATCGCCGAGTGGCATGACCTATCAGGTGGAAATCCGCGATGTTTCGAAGCGTGCGTTTGCCTGCACCTGCCCGGACTTTCGCACCGCGGGACTCGGCACCTGCAAGCACGTCGAGGCAACGCTGATCTGGTTGAAACGCCGCCAGAAGGGACCGTTCAAACTGGCCGAAAAATCGGGGCCGCCGCGCCCCAGCCTCGTGCCAATCGGCGAGCATCTGTGCCTCGAAGGCGATCCCAAAAACCTCACGCCATCCCTGCGCCATCTGTTTGATGAAGCGGGTTTTCTCACCACCGATCCCGAGGAGGCCCTTGCCAAATTGCGCCGCTCTTCAAAGCTGCGCATCTCCCAAGAAGTGGAGCCCTTTCTCGAAGCCCGGCGGCGCACGGAAGAGCGTCGTCGGCTGCGGCGCGACTATGAAACCGGCGTCGTCGCGGGCCGCCACCCCGAGCACGTCACGCTGCATCCGCTCTACCCGTATCAGCGGGAAGGCATGCTGCACCTGGCCTTTGGCGAACGCGCGCTGCTGGCCGATGAAATGGGCCTGGGCAAAACGATTCAAGCCGTGGCCGCCTGCGCGCTGCTGCATCATCTCGGTCAGGCAAAGCGTGTGCTTGTTGTCACACCCGCTTCGTTGAAGGC
>JAGRPD010000052.1 GCA_020439875.1 Verrucomicrobiales bacterium | reverse complement strand
TGCGTCCGAGGCGGCCGCTGTAGAGATCGATGGCGCGTTTGGCGATGATATCGACGACGGCGGGTTGCAGGGTGCGGGTGGCGACGTTGGAAACGGCGAGGGAGGCCCAGACGACGGGGGATTTGAAACGCAGTACTTGCCAGACGGGGAGGACGCGGCGGTACCATTTGCCGAGTTCCTTCACGGTGTCGTGTTTGGCGAGGCGGTTGGCCTGCTCCCAGGCTTTGTAGGCGGTGTTGGCACTGACATCGACGAGGCGACCGATGGCGCGGTTGTGGAGGAAGTCGGTGATGTCCATGGCGGCGAGATGGACGGCGCGGGTGAATTGACTGAGGCCGGGGGCGAGCAGCGGCTGCTCGGCGGCGGGGTAATAGATGGCGGCGATTTCTTTGACCAAACGCGGGATTTCATCGAGCAGCGGAGGGATCCACTCGGGGTTGGGGTTGCGGTGCCAGCGCAGGCGGTTTTTGCAGGCTTCGACGGCTCGAGCGGCGCTTTGATGGACTTCCTTTCGGCTATCGACGTGCTCCAGGTAGTCGCCGACGGATTGGCTGGCGGCTTTGAGTTCGGAGGTGAAGCGCAGCGCCAGCCACAGCGTCCAGGTGGCGACGCCGCAGACAAAACCTGCGCAAAAAACCAGGATCCAGCCCAACCAGGTCATGCGGTCAAGAGTCGTCTCAAATGAGGGGGGAAATCAAGATGAACCCGTGGCGATCCGTTGCCGGTGCGGGGAGGCTTTGAAAAGGGTCGGCTAGTCGGTGGGGGTTGGCGGGAGGAGGTCGGGGCGGCGCTCAGTGGTGCGGTCGAGGGATTGCTGCTGACGCCAGGTTTGGACGCGTCCGTGGTGGCCGCTGAGGAGGACTTCGGGAACGCGGAGACCTCGAAATTCGGCGGGTTTGGTGTATTGAGGGCCTTCGAGCAGGCCGGTGGGGCCGAAGGATTCGTCCACGGCGCTCATTTCATCCCCCAAGACGCCGGGGAGGAGGCGGACGATGGCGTCCATCATGACGGTGGCGGCGATGGCTCCATTGGTGAGGACGTAATCGCCGAGGCTGAGTTCATCGGTGACCCAGTGGTCGATGACGCGCTGATCGACGCCTTCGTAGTGGCCGGAGATGAAGATGAGATGAGGCTCGGCGGCGAGTTCGGCGGCGAGGGCTTGATCAAAGCGGCGGCCGGAGGGGGCGGTGAGGATGATGCGGGCGGCGGGAGGCAGGCTTTCGAGTGCGGCGAAGAGGGGCTCGGGCCGGAGGACCATGCCGGGGCCGCCACCGCAGGGGGTGTCATCGACGCGGTGATGCCGCCCGAGGCCGAAGGTGCGCAGATCATGCACCTGGAGCTGGAGCTGGCCCATCTGCTGGGCGCGGCCCATGATGCTCTGGCCCATGGGGACCTGCACGATGTCGGGAAAGAGGGTGATGACGTCGATTCGCACGGGGCAGCCTACTACGGCGTGTGGTTGGACGCGACTGCGGTTTTGCCAAGGAGGACTCAGGGGGCGATGAGGCGGGCGATCTGCTCGGCGGAGTCGCGCTGAGTGAGGTGGGTGGCGGCGTGGGCCATTTGCTGGCGTTTTTCGTCGGCACCGGGCTGGGTGAGGAGTTCGGCGACGTGGTCACCGAGGAGGGTGGCGTTGAGGGTGGCCTCGGGCAGGAGGCGGGCGGCTCCGGCGGTGGAGAAGACTTCGGCGTTGCGAGTCTGGTGATCGTCGGCGGCGTAGGGATAGGGGATGAGGAGGCTGGGGAGGCCGAAGTATCCTAGCTCAGTGAGGGAGGAGGCTCCGGAGCGGGCGATGGCGAGATCGGCGGCGCGGTAGGCGAGGTCCATGCGGTGGCAAAAGGCGGCGACGTGCTGGGGGAGCAGGGGGTGGCGGGCGTAGAGGTCGCGGACGGCTTCGTACTCGCTGGGGCCGGTGATGTGGAGGACCTGGAGGCCGAGTTTTTGGAAGAGGTCGAGGCTCATGCCGACGACTTGATTGACGCCGCGTGCTCCCTGGCTGCCGCCCATGATGAGGAGGGTTTTTTTGTCGGGCTGGAGCTGGAAATGCGCCCGGGGATCCTCGCTGGCGGGCTGTCGCATGCTGGAGCGGATGGGGGTGCCGACGGTGAGGACGCGGGGATGTTTGGGAAAGTGGGCGCGGCAGGCGTCGAGCCCGCAGAGGACGGTGTCGGAGTAGCGGGCGTTGAGGCGGTTGGCTTTGCCGGGGATGGCGTTGGACTCGTGGATGAAGGTGGCGCAGCCGGCGTTGCGTCCGGCCCAGAGGGGGGCAAAGGAGGTGAAGCCGCCCATGCCGAGGACGGTGTCCACCTGATGCTGGGCGATGAGGCGGCGGCAGGCGGCGCGGCCTTTGAGGAGGCCGCTGAGGAAGCCGAGCATCTTCGGCGACCAGGGGCGGGGCATGGCGAGGAAGGGGAGGCGCTCGAAGGTGAGTTCGGGGTGGCCGGAGGCGGCCAGGGTGTCGATGCGTTTCTCGCTGATGAGGAGGCGGACGCGATGTCCCTGGGCCTGGAGCAGCTCGGCGACGGCGATGCCGGGAAAGAGGTGGCCGCCAGTGCCTCCGCAGGCGATGAGGACAGATTTGGAGGGATGGGCGGTGGCGTCAGCGGCGGAGGGCTGATTGGGGGCGGCGGAGGGATGGATGGGCTTGGACACGCGTCAAAGTTGGGGAGTCCAGCGGCGATTCCGGCGGAGGACCGGGAGCTGATCCCGAGTGATCAACACGCCCTGGCGGTGGATGTTGACCAGAATACCCACGGCGATGCAGGCTGCAACTAGGCTTGAGCCACCATGACTGACAAAGGGGAGAGGCAGGCCTTTGTTGGGCAGGAGGGAGGTGGCGACGCCCATGTTGACGAGGGCTCCGCAGGCGATGAGGGCGCTGAGGCCGAGGCCGAGGATTTTGCCAAAACGATTCGGGGCGTAGGCGGCGATGCACATGCCGCTGAGCAGCAGGAGGATGTAGATCAAGACGGTGGCGGAGGTGCCGAGAAAGCCGAGTTCTTCACCGAGCATGGGGAAAATGAAGTCGGTGTGGGACTCGGGCAGGTAAGAGAGCTTCATGCGCCCCTCACCAAGGCCGCGGCCCTGGATGCCGCCGGAGCCAAAGGCGAGCTGCGAGACGGTCTGCTGCATGCCGAGGTCGGTGGCGTTGCCTTTGAGATCCTCGATGGCGACGAGGCGCTTCATGCGGTTGGGGTTGTGGATGACGGCGGTGATGCCGAGGGCGGCAAAGACGGCTCCACAGAGGAGGAGTTTCCACAGTTTCTCTCCGGCGACAAAGAGGAGGGTAAAGGCGAGCACGCCGGTGATGGCGGCATTTCCCAGGTCCTCCTGCACAAAAAAGGCCCCGAGCATGGCGGCGAGCAGGAGCATGGAGTGGGCGAAGGGCGAGCGCCAGCCCTGCCCGGCGGAGGCTGTGGTGATGCGGGCGGCGATGACGGCGGCGAGGATGATGAAGGCGATGCGGGCAAACTCGGAGGGCTGGCCACTGATGCCGAACACGCGGATCCAGCGGGCGGCTCCATGGGAGGCGACGCCAATGCCAGGCACTTTGCACAGCAGCATGCTGATGAGTCCGAGGATGAAGAGGGGGATGGACCAACGCAGGAGGGCGTTGTAGTCCAGGCAGGCAAACAACGTCAGGAGGACCAGACCCACACCCAGATAGCGGGCCTGGCCCCAGACGTTGGCGTAGCTTTCACCTCCGCCTTTGGCGGGATCGACGTAGAAATTCGTGCTGACGAGCATGACAAACCCCAACCCGATGAGGAGGGTCACACAGGTGAGAAGCAGAAGTCCAGAGCGCCGAGCCATGACGGAGGAGGGAGGTTACTTCGAGGCGGGAATGATGAGGCGGCTGTTGGTCTGGATCTTGGTGGGATCCTTGATGCCGTTGGCATCCTGGATGGCCTGCACGGTGACGCCGTATTTGCGAGCGAGACTGAACAGGGTGTCGCCTTTGGCCATGACGTGGGAGCGGGTGGCCGCTTTGGGTTCAGGTGCGGGTGGTGGCGGTGTCGGTTTGGTGGTGGGCACCGGCGTGGGTTTGTACGAGCCTGAGGGCTTGGAGGGTGCCGGGGGAGCTGGCTTCTCTTTGGGCGTTTCGGCTTGGACGATGGGTTTTTC
>JAGRPD010000561.1 GCA_020439875.1 Verrucomicrobiales bacterium | reverse complement strand
CCTCAGTCCCCACGGTTTGAGGAAGTATGAGGCGGCGATCTCTTCCTTTTCCTGCGGATTCTTCCAACAATCTTCCGCTGGGCGGCGTTTAGGATTTTGATTCCGCCATGATTGCACGTCCTCACCGCCCCATTTTCCACCAGATCCACGGCCTTTTGCTCCCTGCGCTCCTCGGCGTGGCTCTGAGCGCTCAGGCTGCGGATGCGCCCTTTTGGCCTCAGAATGACAGCGACCTCAAGCCGGATCCCAAGGCGGAGTTTGGCGCGTTGGAGAATGGTCTGCGCTACGTCATCCTGCCCAACAGCGAGCCTCCCGGTCGGGCTAGCCTGCGACTTTACATGGACGCTGGCTCGCTCATGGAGGAGGACGATCAACAGGGCATGGCGCACTTCCTGGAGCACATGGCTTTTAATGGTACCCGCCACTTCCCCTCGGGCGAAATGGTCGAGTACTTCCAGCGCCTGGGCATGGCCTTCGGGGCTGATACCAACGCGCACACCAGCTTCAACGAGACGGTGTACAAACTGGAGCTACCCAAGGTGGACGCCGCGCTGTTGGGCGACGCCGTGAAACTCTTTCGCGACTACCTCGATGGCATGCTGCTCAAAGCGGAAGAGATCGACCGCGAGCGCGGCATCATCCTCAGCGAGAAACTCAGCCGCGACTCCATCGACTACCGCACGATGGTGGCGGGATATCAATTTGCGCTGCCGGACAGCCTGCTGCCTCACCGCCTGCCCATCGGTTTGGAAAAGACAATCCAATCCATGCCGCGCGCCCGCTTTGAGGACTTCTATCGCAAATGGTACACGCCCCACCGGGCCACCGTTGTGGCCGTCGGCGATTTCCCCGATTTGGCCTTGGTGAAAAAACTCATCGCCGATCAATTTGGCGATGCCCAACCTCCGACCGGAGATCATCCCGATCCCAGCCTTGGCAAGATCGATGCGAATCGTGGTCTCATCGCCATGCTGCACACCGAGATGGAGGCCAAGCAAGTGGATCTCTCGCTCGAAGTCGTCACTCAGGCAAAGGCCCAGCCGGACAACAGCGAAGTCCGGCGGGAACGTCTCATCCGCTCGCTCGCCGACGCGATGCTGAATCAACGTTTCTCCAAGCTCTCCAAAGCCCCCGATTCTCCCATCAACAGCGCCTCCTCCTACTCCTACGAGTACCTGGACTTCGTCGCCACCAGTGGCGTCGGCGCTTCTTGCGATCCCAGCAAGTGGCAGGCCGCACTCAGCTTGATCGAGCAAGAGCTGCGTCGCGCCATCGAGTACGGTTTTTCAGCTGCCGAGTTTGAGGAGGCCCGCGCCACCGTGCTGCAGCAGCTTCGGCTTAAGGCCAGCCAAGCAGACACTCGCCGCTCGCGGGATCTCGCGGATGGCCTCGTCAATCAACTCTCGTCGCGGAAAGTTTTCACCGCTCCAGCCGACGACTTGGCTCGGGTGCAGCCCATCCTCGAGACGCTCACAGCGGAAGAGGCGCTGGCGGCCTTGAAAAAGGATTGGGCCACCGAAGATCGGCAGATTTTTGTCGGGGGAAATCTTGCCCTCGAAGGCGATGCCGCCGCTCAGATCAAAGCGACCTACACCCGCAGTCTCGCCGAGCCGGTGGATGCGCCCGCGCAGGAGGAAGTGGCCGCCTTTGCCTACACCGACTTTGGGCCAGAGGGCAAAGTCACGAATCAAACCGAAGTGGAAGACCTCGAAATCACTCAGGCTACTTTTGCCAACGGAGTGCAGGTCAGTTTGAAACCCACGCCGTTTGAAAAAGGCACCGTACGCGTCACCGTGCGGTTCGGGGCCGGGAAGCTCACCGCGCCGGAGGATCAACCTGGGTTGATCCCCTTTGCCCAGAGCACCTTCGAGCTGGGCGGGCTCGAGGCTCACGATGTGGACACTCTGCGCCGACTCTTTGCCGGCAAAACCGTGAGTTCGGATTTCGTCATCGAAGACGGTGCCTTCCTCTTGGGGGGCCGCACCACGCCGGGGGATCTGCTGGCGCAGCTGCAGCTGCTGGCGGCGTACGTCACGGCTCCGGGTTATCGCACCGAGGCACGCGATCAGTTTGTGAAAAACCTCGAACCCCTTTACGTCCAGCTGCAGCACACCGCCGAGGGCGTGATGATGAACCGCGTGGTGCACTACCTGCACAACGATGATGCCCGCTTTGGCTACCCACCGATCGACGTCATGCGCCAGCGCACGCTCGATGAGGTGCGCGCCTGGATGCAGCCGATGCTAAAATCCAGCTTCATGGAGATCGGCATCGTCGGTGACTTCGAACCCGAGGCCGCGCTGAAGGCCCTAGCCGCCACCTTCGGTGCTCTGCCACAGCGCGAGACCCAAAAGCCCGCCTACACAGCCGAACGCGCCGTGACTTTGCCTGCCGCACCGGCCTCTCAAAACTTCGATTTCACCACCGAGATTCCGAAGGCCATCGCCGCCATCTACTGGCCCACCGCTGACATGAACGACATCCAGCGAACTCGCCGCCTGTCCCTGCTGGGCTCCATCCTGGATGATCGACTTCGCATCAAGGTGCGCGAGGAACTCGGCGAAACGTACAGCCCCGCCTGCTACCACAATCCGAGCGATACCTTCACCGGTTACGGCTACATGACGGCGATGATCGAAGTCAAACCGGAGCAGCTCGACTCGATCACCCAGATCGTCACTCAGATCGCCGCCGAAGTCGCCGTCGGCCCCATCACCCAGGATGAGTTCGAACGCGCCAAGGCTCCTCAAATGTCGCAGATCGAACAGATGCGGAGAGACAATCGCTACTGGTCGCAAAACGTGGTCAAGAGCTGCCAAGAAAACCCCCAGCGGTTGGAGTGGGCTCGCACCATCCTCAGCGATTGTGAAGCCATCAAACTCGAAGAAGTGCAGGCTCTCGCCAAAGAATACCTCACGCCGGACCGCGTCGTTTCCGCGCTCATCCGCCCGCAGACCGTTCCCGAAGACGCCAAAGGCCAGTGACGCCTCGCCACTGGCCACAGCATTTTGATCGCTGAATGAAGGCAACCATTCTCTGATGGACTCCATCACGCAAGCTGCGTTGGGTGCCGTCGTCGGAGATTTGCTGCTGCGCCGCCAGCTTGGACGCCGTGCCCTACTCTGGGGGGCTGTCCTGGGCACGCTGCCCGATTTGGATGCCCTGCTCTTTTTGGGGGCCGATCACGCCAGTCAGTTACGCAGTCACCGGGGGTTGTCGCATGCCGTGCTGCTCTGGTTTGTCAGCTCCGCCCTGCTCGCCCCGTTGTTTCACCTGCTTTGGAGAAGGCGCGGTGTCAGTCTGGGTCGCGCCGCCAGCTTCGTGTTTTTGGCCTGGAGCACGCATGTGCTGATTGATGTCTTCACCGCTTACGGCACCCAGATTTGGGAGCCCTTTTCCCATGCTCGGGTTTCGACTTCGAACCTCTTCATCATCGATCCACTCTTCACGCTGCCGCTGCTCATCGGCATCGGTTTCAGTCTGTGGCGGAATCCGCCTGCAGCCGCGTTGCGGGCGCAGCGAGTGGGACTCGCCGTGGCTGGGATCTACGTGGCTTGGTCGCTGGCGGCCCGTGGGTGGATGGATCAGCAAATGCGGCCTCACCTTCAGGCGCTCGAAAACGTGCGCCGCCACACCCTGGCCCCCACGCCTCTCAACACGCTGCTGTGGCGGGTTTTGGTGGAAACGGACGACGCCTTTCTCATCACGCATCGCTCTCTTTTCGATCCCAAAAGCAGCCCGCAAACATGGATTCGATTGCCCAAGGAGATGCCCACCGATCTCACCACGGAACAAACCGCCGTCCTCAGCACCCCACGCTGGTTCAGCCAAGATTGGTTGTTGCTGCGTCGCCAGACCAACGGTCTCTACGCGGCGGATCTGCGTCTGAGTGAGATCCTCAGTGCGGAATCGCCTACCTGTCTCACGCCGGTCTTCGGTTGGGTCGTGGACGCGCATCAAGCCGATCCGCTCATTCCCCTCCATCCCCGTTTGGATGGATCCATCGGACCTCAGCTTCGAAACCTTTTTCGTCGGGCCATGGGTGATCGTGACGCTCTACCAATCCCGCAATTTCTGAGCCTTCCCAGCGGATATCGGGAACCGATTTCCTCGCTGGAGACGTTTCTCAATGACACCTGAGAACGGGAAGTTTTCGGGAGTGTGGCCCATCGAATCATCGTCTCAATCCTCGTCCAAATCTCATCGGATCGAAGGGGGACGAGGAGTTGAAAATTGGGACGACTCCACCCGAAAAAAAAGCCCCAGGAACGCGGGCGTTCCTGGGGCGTGAAGCGTTCGCGGAGATTCCGCGAAAAGCGTTACTGATTGGCCGGGGCTGGAGCCGCAGGCGCATTCACTGCGTCCTTGGCTTTGTCGATCGCCTTGTCGGCACCGTCGAGAACCTTGTTGGTGGCATCTTTGGCGGCTTCTTTCATGGCGTGGCCCGCGTCTTTCGCGGCTTCTGCTGCTTCCGAGCCGGCCTTTTTCATGGCCTCACCCGCTTCAGCGGCTTTTTGCTTGCCAGCTTCCACAGCCTGTTTGGCTCCTTCAGCGACGGCAGCACCTGCTTCTTTGGCGGCCTCACCGGTTTTTTCCATGGCTTCACCGGCTGCATGGCCAGCGTCTTTGGCGGCGGCTTCCGTCTTGGCGGCAGCGTCTTTCATGGACTCTTCGGCCGGTTTGTCACAGGCGGTCATCCAGCATGCTGCGGCGATGCCGCAGCCCATCAGGGTCAGATGTTTGATCTTCATCAAGGTTTCGTTAAGCCCGCTCTCTGGATCTTGCAACGAATTTCCGGAAACAGCGTTGGAACCGATGGGGCCGCATTTGTCATGCTTCCTCCCCTTCCTGCGGCGCGGCAGATTCCGGCAAGTCGGCGTCGCCTTCCTCCGCGTCTTCCCCATCGTCCGCGATGATGATGGCCACGTCTTGGATGAGTTCCCCTTCACGGAGGCCCATGAGTTTGACACCCTGAGCGTTGCGTCCGCATTCGCGGATGCCACTGACGGGGATGCGTACGCTCTGCCCCGAGGTGGTCATGATCATGATCTCATCCCCATCGGCCACGGCCAGGGCGGAGACTACTTTCCCCGTCTTCTCCGTGATGTTCATGGTGATGACGCCTTTGGAGCCGCGCTTTGTGAGGCGATAGTCGGCGAACGGCGTGCGCTTGCCGAGACCCTTTTCTGAGACAACCAGGAGCTGACGCTCAAAATCCACCACCGTCAGAGAGACGACGTTGTCTTCCGCTGCGGTGTTGACGCCTTTTACCCCAGCGGCCGTGCGTCCCATGGGCCGCACATCCGTTTCTTTGCAGCGCACGGCTTGGCCTTCGTGAGTGACGAGGCAGATCTCGCGCTCGCCATCGGTGAGCACCACGGAGACGAGGTGATTGTCTTCGGCGAGGTTGATCGCATTGATGCCGTCCTTGCGGATGTTGCGGAAGGCGGAGAGCGCCGTCTTTTTCACGATGCCGTCCGTCGTAGCAAAGACCACAAACCGGTCTTCCCGCCACACGCTCTCTTCGTCGTCCGCCAGAGACTCGAGCCGCAACACTGCGGCGATGCGTTCGTCGGGTCGGAGGTTGAGCAGATTTTTGATGCTGCGTCCTTTGCCGGTTCGGCTCATTTCCGGGATGGCATACACGCGATGGCAGTACACTCGACCCGAGTTGGTGAAGAACATCAGGTAATCGTGCGAACTGGCGGCGAAGAGATGCTCCACAAAGTCCGCTTCTTCATCTTCGGCCCCGGTGTCCCTCGTCTCCATGCCCTTGAGGCCCTTGCCTCCACGGGCTTGGGTCCGGTATTCAGCGGCGTCGGTGCGCTTGATGTAGCCGCGATGAGTGAGGGTGACGACGGTGGACTTGTTGGCGATGAGATCCTCCATGCGGATCTCGCCTTCAGCGGCCTGAATGGTGGTGAGCCGAGGGGTGCCAAAGCGGTTTTTGATCGCTTGCAATTCCTCTTTGATGATGGTGAGCACGCGATGCTCCTTGGCCAGGATGTCCATCAGGTCCTCGATCTCGGCCAAGATGCGATCGTAGTCGGCCTTCACCTTTTCCCGCTCCAGCCCGGTCAGTTGGTAGAGCCGCAGTTCCAGGATGTGATTGACCTGGACGTCGGTGAAAATGTACCGCTCACCCACGATGGACGGCTGCCCACGGATGAGGATGCCGAGTCCACGCGCGGTCTCGACTGGGAAATGGTAGGCCTTCAGTCGATTGAACGCTTCCTCGCGGTTTGAGGAACTGCGGATGATCTCGATGAACTCGTCCAGGTGGGCGATGGCCAGCAGAAAGGCCTCCAGTTTCTCCGCCTGCGATTCCGCTTTGCGCAGCAGGTAGCGGGTGCGCCGCAGCACCACTTCCCGGCGGTGCTCGATGTAGCAGTTGATGGCGTCTTTGACGTTGAGCAGGCGGGGGCGGCGATTGTCGATCGCCAGCATGTTGACCGAAAAGCTCGTCTCCAGGGAGGTGTGCTTGAAGAGATTGTTCAGC
>JAGRPD010000560.1 GCA_020439875.1 Verrucomicrobiales bacterium | reverse complement strand
TCCCGCTGCAACTGCCCCCAGGCCGTGCCCAGCACCTCCCGCTCCAGCGCCCCCGGCAGTTCCGCCGCCGCCTCCGGCTCCAGCACCAGCAGACTCGCCGTCTCCTCCTCATACCAAACCCCAAGTTGCCGCGCATACAGCGCTGCCTCCAGCGGCAGCGGATCCATCCCCTCCGGCACCCACCCCAGCGCATGCAAAGCCCGCATCCCCCGCTGCGCCTCATCCCCCGGTTGCAATCGCCGCAAATCCTTCAAAATCGCCGCCTCCAGCCGCTCCATCGGCACCGCCACCGGCGGCAGTGGCAGCGCCTGCAACTCCCGCAGCTGCGTCAACTCAATGCCCAGCCCCACCATGTCTGCCGGCTCCTCCCCCGGCATTGGCGAGCCATCCAGACGCTGCTTCATCCCCAGCGTCCCCAACTTCCTCAGCAGCGCTTCATTCTCATCTCGCAAATACTCCACCTGCCCCTGCAAATACTCCACCTGCCCCTCCAACCGTCGAATCTGCTGCTCCTCCGGGCTTTCCCCCAATCCCGCGCCACTTCCCTGCTCCGCCCCCAGATCCGTGAGATGGGAAAAAGTCGCCCCCGTCTCCACACCGGACGCCTTGGGCAGATCCCCCTGATCGGACGCCCCCTCCGCCACCGGCTCCACCCCGGCCGATGTCTGCGCAGCCACCACCGGCCTCCCCCCCCGCACGGAACTCCGATGATGCGCCCACCACGTCAGGGGCAGCGCAACAACAAGCAGCAAAGCAAGAACAAGAGTCGGTCTCATCGAAGCTCATCCATGCCCCAAAATTTCCCCTGCCGCCAGCGCTTCCGAACCTCCTCATCCCCACAGCACTCCCGGCTCGACGCTCTTTTCCAACTTGAACCGAAGAAGGGCGCACGCCGACAAAAGGTTACATTCAAGGCACCTCCGTGCTTAGTACTTTGCGCATCTCGCTTTGAGGCCAAACACGGCGTCGTCGTCACGCGTGGTGATGGTGCCGTTGGGATACGTGAGTTTTTCGATCCTGCCTTCACCCACGGACAGCTTCGACGGGAAATAGCCCACTCACAGATCCGCGTCGATCGCAGACAGCAGAGCCTGGCGCAGCAGCAGGGCCTCGCCCTCTGGCACCGGCTCCGCCTGCAACACCGCGAGGTGCAAGACTCCCACCACCGTGCGGCAGGTGATCACCGACAAGGTGCCCTCCGTTCCCGCCGACTGATGCGTCACCGCCGCCCGCTCCCACGCCGTCGCCGCACTGGAGCGATGGCTGGCACTGGCCGCCAGCATGGTGGAAAGCACCAAGCCCGCCCGAGCCTGCGGTCCCCACAGCAAATCTCCGTACTCATCCACCAGCAGCACTTCTCCCTCATCGCCCACCCGCTTCTGCGCCCAATCCGCAAAGGCATCCAGCCTCTCCACTACGGTGCCCAGCGGTACCTCAAAGTAACAATCGTCCTCCATCGGCTCCGCTGCGTCGGCTTCCACCGCAGGTTCCTCGGTTTCAGATGTTTCCACCAGCGAGGGATCAACTCCCGCCGCAGGTTCCTCCAACGTCGGTGCTTCCTCTTTGGCCAGGTTCAACGCCGCGCTCTCGCTCGAACGCCATGCCGAAGGGTCCGCAAAGGCCGCGGCATCCGACAACGCACCGGGAAAGATCTTTGGTCCCACCTCCACTTCCGGTTCCTCTCCCCTTTCCTCGGCTGTCGCTAACGGAGGCGATAAGGGCGGAGGCACCGCAAACGGGAGTGGTGCTGCAAAGGACGTCGGCGCAAAAGGATCTCCCTGGAGAAAAGTAGGCCGAATCACCTTTTCCGGCGGCGGTTCGACCGCAGCCCCCTCCGGTGCCTCTGGTTCGTCGGGCGGCTCCGCCTCAACCTCCATCGGCGATTCAATCACAGCGACCTCCTTCACGGCCTCAAGTGCCGACTCCGGCTCCACCGGCAGTGCCTCCGGTTCGGATGCCCCCACCTCCTCCGGCACATCGGTCTCCTGAACAGGCGTCACCACCTTCTCGGGCAATTTAACCTCAACGGGAACTTCAGGTTCAGAGACCGCTTCTGGTTCAACAACCCTTTCCGGTTCTGCCGCAACCTCTGGCTGAACGACCATTTCCGGTTCAGCGACCACCTCGGAAGTAGCCTCAGGCACCGGCTCAACCGTACCCTCACTCACCGGCTCTGCCGCTGCGTCTGGCGGCGTCGCATCCGGCTCGGCCACCGCACCCCGCCCCAGCATCGTCCGCGCCAGCAATCCCGCTGCCTGCGCCCGCTCCCGGATCTCTTGCAGGCGACCTCGGATTCGGTCGATCTCGGGAGAAACCGCCATCGGTTCCACCTTTTCCGGCAGCTCCATCTCCACGGCTTTTCCATCCGGCGGCAGCGCCCCTGGTGGAGGTTCTTCCAAAATCGGCCGCGGCAACTCCGCCGGATCCACCGCAGCGGCGACCGGCAGCGTGTGGACTTCCCAGGCCACCGTGCCACCACGATTCTTCGGCAGCGCCTCACGCAGCTCTTCCAGCAGCGCTTCAAACTGCACCTCGTCAATCCAGGAGACTTGCATGGCGGTGGTGGGTGTCACGATCTCGCATCAATCCGATGCGCTCTTCCAGTTCAGCGGCGATTTGTTCGAAAAGCACCGCTTCCGGAGGCGGGTTCCGCTTCAACAAGGCCACCGGCACTCCCGCCGTGCTGGCCTCCAAAAACGATGGCAGCCGCGGTATGCTCTGCTTGAACAGCAAATCCTTCGGCAGCAGCTGCCGCACCTCCCGCGCCACCTGCAGACTCATCTCCTCATCATTCATCACCATCGTCAGCAGGATGCCCGCCACCTTCACCGCCGCACCCTCTCCGCGAAACCGCGCCAGCGTCTCCAGCAGATGCGGCAGACTGCGCACCGCCAGCGGCTCCGCCTGCTGCGGCACCAGCACGTAGTCGCTGGCCTTCACCACCGTCTCCGTCAGTCCCGTCAGCCCCGCCGCCGTATCGAAAATCAAACAATCAAAACCCCGCAGCTCGGCGGACCGCAGCAGATCCCCCAACCGCGTCGGCATCTCATGCAGCGGCAATCCCCGCCGCGCGCAGGCATCGAACTGCCCCGCTGGCAGGATGCTCAGCTCCGGCAATCGACTCGGCAACACCACCCGCTCAAACGTCACCCCACCTCCGATGAAATCGAAAAAACCCGCCTTTGCTCGGCTCGATCGCGTCAACGACAGCCCGATGCCGCTTTGCGGATCCGTATCCACCACCAACGTGCTCCACCCTCGCCGCGCCAGTGCGTAGGCGAGATTGACACAGAGCGTGGTTTTTCCCACGCCCCCCTTTTGACTGGCCGTTGCTACTGCGATCACCCTGCCGATCCTAGTGCAGGTTGATTTCTTTGCACCCCGAATTTTTCATTCTCCCTCACTTCCTTTCATCCAGGCGAAACTGACTCGGCGTCAGCCCCGTCATCCGCTTGAAGTCCTTGCTGAAGAAAAACTGGTCCGCATAGCCCGCCAGGCTCGCCACTTCCTTGATCGGCGCGTCACTTTCCAGCAGGCGGCGTTTGGCCTGATTGATGCGCCAGTGCCGCAGCCAGTGGATCGGGCTCGTCCCCATCGCCGTGCGAAATTGCCGTCCCAAGGTCGATTCGCTGAGCCCCGTCAAATCCGCCAGATCCTTCACTCGCAGCGGTTTCGAATAGTACAGCCGCATGTGCTGCACCGCCTGCCGCACCGCATCGGGAATGTCAGGTCGCAGCCCCTCGGGATCGTTCAGCCGGGCAGCGAAACTCAGCGCCACCAGCTCCGCCATCGCCGCATGACAGGCCGCCGCGTCACTCGGCCGCGTCCCATTCATGTGCCGAAACACCCGCTCGAACGGCAGCGCCGCCTCATTCACATTCGCCAGCTCCAGCACCGGACGGCTCGCGCAGCTCAGCATCGCCTCGAACCGCTCCAGATCCCGCCCCTCCGCCCGGATCCAATACACCTCCCACGGATTGTCGGGGGCCGCACCGTAGCTGTGGGGTCGATGACAATTCACCCACACCAGATCCCCCCGCCGCACCGCATGCTGGCGGCCCTGGATCTTCACCCAGCCTGCTCCCGAGAGACACAAAATCCATTCATGCCCCGGATACGCCTGGCGCTCGATCCGGTGCGTCACCCCCGCCCTCAGATGCCCCGCCCGCACCGCGCAATAAAACAAATCCCGCTGCCACTCCGTCGGCGTCGCCCACAGATTGGTGAGGAATTCGTTGTCCGGAAACAAATCCGCCATGCTCGGATCTTACAACCCCCCTCCCTCAAGTCCATCTTTCGGTTCAGCCGGGAAAACGGCGTTTCAATCTCCTCGCGTCAATC
>JAGRPD010000559.1 GCA_020439875.1 Verrucomicrobiales bacterium | reverse complement strand
CCCCCGCCCCGCCCCGCCCCCCGCGGCTACACCTTGATCGAGCTGCTGCTCGCCATGGTCGTCCTCAGCATCATGCTCGTCGCCGTCGTCCTGACCATGGGCTCCATCCAGAACGCCTGGAAAATCACCCGCGGAGACGTCACCGAGTTCCAGCAGGGACGCCGCGCCATCGACGCCATCTCTCACGCCCTCCGCCGCGCCACCCTGGATCCCCGCTGGTCCGCCAACGACGACACCCCCACCACCCAAGGCCAAAGTCTCGTCGGCCTCGTGCCCGACTCTGATCTCCACTTCGTCTCCGGCCGCGCCAACGACTTGCTTCCCGGCCAGCTCGGCCTCAGCGGCCACGCCGTCTTTTTCCAGGCACCCATCGGCTTCTCTGGCTCCCGCCGCAACGCCCAGCTCAACAACGCCCCCGACTACGACACCCTCGCCAACACCCTCAACAACTGGGGTTTCTTCGTCGAGTTCGGGCCCGATGATCGGCAGCTACCCGGCTTCCTCGACCAGCGCTTCGGCACGCTCAACACCCAGGCCCGCCGCCAGCGCTTTCGCCTCATGGAATTTCGCCAGCCCTCCGATCAGCTCGGCCTATTCAAACTCACCACCGGCTTCGAAGAGCCCGACATCAACCGCTTCACCAGCACCACGCAGCTCTACGACTGGTTTCGCCAACCCGTCCGCCTCTCCAGCAGTGGCAACCTCACCCAGCGGCAGGTCTCCGTCGTGGCAGAAAACATCCTCACCCTCATCATTGCCCCCTACGAACCCGACATCAACGTCCTGGAAACCTTCGCCACCTCCAGCAGCACCCCCTATCAGATCGCGCCCGATTACCTCTTCGACTCACGCCGTTTTCAGTGGGACGGCGGCTCAGCCCTCGGCCTCACCACCCGCCATCAGTTGCCCCCCAACGTCGAGATCACCGTCATCGCCCTCGACGCCAGCGAGTGGGACAACCTCTCCGACGCCGAAGCCACCAGCACCGGTCACTCCCTCGTCAACTTCGTCAACGGCCACTTCAGCAACGCCGTCAACTACCGCAACGATATCGACTCCATCACCCGCGAACTCGACCGCCGCCGCCTCAGCTACCGCGTCTTCACCCGCGTCATCCCCCTCAACGGCAGCGCCGGTCGTCTCTTCCCCCTTCCCGCCTCCTCCTAGCCGTGACCCCCTGCCCAGCGCCCCAACGCCGAGGTGCCTTCACCTTGATGGAAATGCTCGTCACCATGTCCGCCCTGGTGATCCTCCTTTCCGTCGCCACCATGGGCTGGCAAAAAACCTGGCGCTCCCAGGAGATCCTCGCCTCCGCCACCCGCCTCTCCCAAGACCTCTCCCTCGCCCGTTCCCTCGCCATCAAGCGTGGCCAGCCCGTGCAAGTCCGCTTTTACCGCTCCCAGGACCCCAACCTCACCACCCTCCAGCCCGAGTACAAAACCTGGCAGATCGTCGGCTACGACTCCCGCGAAAAACGCTTCACCGCCCTCGGTGAAGTCCAGCGCTTCGACAGCACCGTCATCATGTCGCGCCACCATCAGTTCAGCAGCATCGTCGTCACCGAACGCCCGCTCGACGTCATTCACGACCCCATGCCCTCCGGCCTTTTCACCCAGATCAGCTCCATCGAGTTCCGCCCAGACGGCACCACCTCGCTCGACCCCGATCCCGCCCAGCAGTGGACCCTCACCCTCCTCACCGACGGCTACGCCGATGAGCAAACCTCCGTCCCCAAAGACTCCCGCACCCTCATCATCGCCGCTGAAAACGGAGCCGCCACCATCTATTAAAACCGACGGCCCACGAGCGGCCGCATGATGAAACCGCATCCCGCCGCGCGTTTTCTCCTCCATGCTCCGCCGTCTCATCGCCCACCTCAGCCTCCTCACCCTCAGCGCCGCCCCCCTCGCCGCCCAGGATTACTTCCAATTCCGGGACCTCTTCAACGGCAAAGACCTCACCGGCTGGGTGGACGTCAACACCAGCCCCCAGACCTGGACCGTCAAAGACGGCCTCCTCATCTGCAGCGGACACCCCATCGGCGTCATGCGCTCTGACCGCCAGTATGAGAACTTCATCCTCCACATCGAATGGATGCACATGGAAGCCGGCGGAAACTCCGGCGTCTTCGTCTGGAGTGAAGGCACCCCCTCCCCCAAGGGTCCCCTGCCCAAAGGCATGGAAGTACAAATGCTCGAACTCGAATACCCCAACCTCAACCGCGAAAAAAACGGTCAACCCCGCCACCCCGGTTACGTCTCTGGAGAACTCTTCGGAGCCAATGGCGTCGAAGCCGTGCCCGACAACCCACGCGGCACCCGCAGCATGTCCAAAGAATTCCGCTGCAAAGGCAAAGGCCAATGGAACACCTATGACGTCGTCTGCGTCGATGGCACCATCAAGCACTGCATCAACGGCAAATTCGTCAACGGCATCAGCCAATCCAGCGTGAAAAAAGGCTACCTCTGCCTCGAATCCGAAGGGGCCGAGATCCACTTTCGCAACATCCGCCTCATGGAACTCCCCCCCGGCATCACCAGCCCGGAACAAACCGCCCCCCAGCTTCCCAATCCCTCCAAATAGCCCCCCTTGGAGCCGGCCGCATCAAGGCCACACACCTTAGGAATCAACCATCCATGGTCAAGGCGGACGTCGATCCTTGACCCTCTCGCGACGCGAACCGCCAACGTAGCTTGACTCTCCCGAGTCAAGCCTTTGTGCCTGGCAAGCCGGACGAAAGCTGTAGAGGCGGGCAGTGACCGCCGTGGGAGGGGAGGTTTAGAGGAAAACGTGAGTTTTCCTGGGGGGGTGCTGCGAGGCGGGCCGGACAGTGTGGCATTGGCGCGGAGTTCA
>JAGRPD010000558.1 GCA_020439875.1 Verrucomicrobiales bacterium | reverse complement strand
CCATTCGACAACGGAGATCCTTCTCTGATGCTGGCTGAGCGCGGCGGGTTTTACGCGATGACCTACACCTTCCAGAATGGCAACGGGTATGGCATCTTCACGCCTGATTCCCAGCTCTTCGGAGGACTGTCCGCGACTGGAACCGGATCGAGTTCGGGCACTGCCTTTTTTGATCGTGGTTCACTTTACACAGACAATTCGTTTGATGCCACGCGCAGCGGCAACCGTTCCGTATTCTACTACAAAGGTGTCACCTACGTTGGTGCCTGCATGGGATACCCCGATTTGGAAGCTCGGACGATTACGGGAGTATGCAATGCAACCAGCGACAGCTCGTCATTTACCCAGCAAACGGGGACTTCGAATTCTGGCCAGCAGAATTCACTAAGCAATCAAGCTATTATCGTCCAAAACAATACAGGATTCATTTTGAATCTAGGTTGGGAGGGACGCATCACTCGCACAAGTCCCACCCTCCGATTTAAAGGCAAAGGGCAAATGTCCGTCCTTTCCCCAACCGGACGTGCTTCCGTTGTCAACCTCTCTTATCAAGCCTATCAGGGACTCATCAATGCCATTATCTCCGCCACGGCCCAGTTGCGTCAGGCTACAGGAGCTCAAGTGGACTTCACCAGCTCTCAAACCGCCATTGATGCTGCATTGGATTCGTTAGCCGCCCGAGTCGCCACTGGAGGAGGTGTAGGCCCCACCTTTCAGGATGCCGATGTCGTCAAAGTGAAGGTCTCCGGCAGCCGCCGTTACTTCTAAGTTTCCGACATCACGAGCCACGGCGCTCTCTTTTTCAATGCAGACACCCAGGGCTTGCTCTGGGTGTCTTTTTGTATCATCATCTCGGCCAATGATTCGCCCCCGCTCCTGCCACCGAACCGTCACTCTCCAGCGCGGCTGGACCCTGACGGAAATCTTGCTGGTGGTTACCATCGTTTTGGTACTGCTGACGCTCTCGTTTCCCGCTGCACGTCGGATTCGAGCCCTGGTGGACCGGGCCAACTGCATGGCCAACATGCGCAGCCTCCATGCTGGCCTCAGCGTGTACCTACAAGACCACAATCTCGTCTGGCCGCAGGAACCCAACAGTGATGACGATGATGAGATCGAGGACTGGACGTGGTGGTACGAGACGCTCAAACCCTACGACATCCCGAAAAAGACCTGGATCTGCCCGGCTGACCGCGATGGCACGGAAAATGACAACACGGATGGGGCCAAGCTGATCTCCTCATACGCTCCCACCCAGTTCGACGACGAACCCAACTCCGCCTACCGTTGGATGACGCCCTGGATCATCGAACGCGGACAAAACCACGGCCACCAGACAGGTCCCAACATGGTGCTTCCCAACGGGGATGTGGTCGAAGGCATTGGCATCCCCATCGAAGAGCCGTGAACCCAGCTTCAAAGGCCGTTTTTTTCGACCTGGACGGCACATTGATCGACTCCCTGGCGGATCTCGCTGGAGCGGTCAATGCCACGCTCGCAGAATCGGGTTGGCCGACCCATGCGGTGGAAAGTTATCGTCAGTTTGTGGGCGATGGCATGGTCCGCCTGATCGAGCGCGCATTGCCTGAAAATCAGCGAACTCCCGCGACCATCCAAGCCACCGTCACCCGCTACCAAGAGCACTACAGCCAACGCTGGCGAGATCTGACCCGCCCCTACCCGGGGATCACCGATTTGCTGGCCGACCTCGCGAATCGAGACTGGCGACTCGGCGTGATCTCCAACAAACCCGATGCCTTCACCCAGCTGTGCGTGCGGCATTTTTTCCCTGACATCGCTTTCGACGTCGTTTTTGGACAGCGCGACGGTGTTCCGCGAAAGCCCGATGCTGCAGCGGGTTTGGAGGCAGCGGCCCTGGTCAACGCCCCCATTCAGTCCTGCGTCTATGTTGGTGATTCTGGGGTGGACATGCAGTTCGCGCGAGCCTGCGGCATGCGCGGCATCGGAGTGGCTTGGGGATTTCGATCGGAGCAGGAACTTCGCGAAAATGGAGCCACTGCAGTGGCAATGGATGCTACTGACCTGACCCGCCGATTGCTGAGCGATTGACCGCCTTGTCTTTTCTGTGTTCCGCGCCTTGTGCCTCCGGTTGATCGGGGTATGATCGCCGGAGTTTATCCACACCTTACGATGATCAATCGCGATTCCCTGAGCATCCTCGCAACCAGCGTACTGACCGGTCTTTGGCTGGCGTCCTGCTCCACCCCCCAGCCTGAAGAACCTCCTGTTCAAGAAACGCCGGCCCAGCCCGCGCCACCGCCGCCCCTTTATGAATGGGATGGCGACGGCATGTCGGGAGCCACTTCCGTCAAGGTGGACATCGACCAACAAAAAGTCTTCGTGTACAAAGGCGGCAAGCAAGCCGGTTGGGGCACCATTGCTTCAGGCATCTACGCGCGTCCCACACCCACCGGCAGTTTCAAGGTCCAGGAAAAAGTCGCCGACAAACGCTCCAACCTGTGGGGTAAAATTTACAACTCCAGCGGCAAAGTCGTCGTGTCCGACGCCAAATCCGGTCGGGACGAAATTCCCGCAGGCGGCAAATTCGTCGGAGCAAGCATGCCCTTCTGGATGCGCCTGACCTCCGATGGGATCGGCATGCACCAGGGTCCGATCCCCCGTCCAGGCCACCGCGCCTCGCACGGTTGCATTCGGGTTCACGCTGGCTTCATCCGCCATTTGTTTGACGCCGTCTCCGTCGGCACCCCAGTGGCCGTGGTGGGTGATGGGCCGCGTTGGAAACCCCCTGTTTACAAGCCCACCCCCAAACCGACAACCCCCGCTCCAGAGAAAGTCGCCGATAAAACTGCTCCCGCTCCAGCAACCGCCGCTCCAGCAGCTACCTCCGCCGACAAACCAGCACCCGCCGCACCCGCTCCTTCATCCGTGACCCCGCCGACGAAGACCCCTCCTGCAGCGGCTCCACCCGTCAGCCCAGCACCGTCTTCTGCTGCTCCTGAGCCCCCTCTTGAAGTGCGTCCAGCCGTTCCTTCAGGCGGCTCGGCTCAATAAAAATAGTTATGAATCCGAGCGGCCCAACCTTCCCTTCTCTGACCGAAGATGCAGCCGCCCCGCTCTGCGGGTGGGCATCTCGGAAACGGGCGATTCAGCTGGCATTGGGGATCATGCTCGGCCTGCTGGGCCAGCCGGTCAGTGCAGCCGTTTTCCACGTCAGTCCGCAGGGGAACGATGCGGCAGATGGAGGCACCAGCACACCGCTGGCCACCATTCGGGCGGCTTTGCAAAAGGCGCAGCCCGGAGACGACGTGGCGCTGGCTCCTGGCGTATATTCCGAAAGCGTCGCTTTTCCCCGATCTGGCACCCAGGATCAGCCCATCCGCCTGCGCGCGGCTGGAGGCGGAGCCGCCGTGCTCTCAGGTGCCGGACGGGAGCCCGAGCATATGGTGATGTTGGAAGACCGCTCGTTCATCACCGTTGAGGGGCTCGAACTCACTGGGATTCACAATGCCAAAGACGCCTCGGCCATTCGAATCGAGGGGTCTGGACGCGGCCTGCGCATTCTGAACTGCCGCATCCACGACATCAAAGGCCGTGACGCCATGGGCATCACCGTTTATGGCACCCGAGCTGAACCCATCCAAGATCTGCTGATTCGCGGCAATGAAATCTACGACTGCGAGCCCGCCAAAAGCGAGGCCTTGGTGCTCAACGGCAACATTGACGGGTTCGAAGTTTCCGAAAATCGCATTCACGACGTCAACAATATCGGCATCGACCTCATCGGCGGTGAGGCCTGGGTCAATCCCAATCGCCAATTGACCACCCGCAACGGTCTCTGCCGTGGCAACCTCGTGTACCGCTGCCGCGCCAACTACGGCGGCGGATACGCGGCGGGCATCTATGTGGACGGCGGGCAAAACATTCGCGTGGAAGACAACATCGTCACCCAATGCGATCTCGGCATCGAGGTCGGCGCGGAGAATCGTGGCACCGTGACCCGGAGTGTGGTCGTCAAAGGCAACACGCTTTTTTACAACGACAAAGCAGGGCTCGTCTTTGGAGGTTATGATGAAGACGCCGGTCGCGTCGAAGACTGCGTGTTCGAAGGCAATATTTGCACCCAAAACGATCGCCATCGACGCGACGTCAATGCCGAACTCTGGATCCAGTGGGCTTCGGGCAATCGCATCACAGGCAATGTCTTCATCGGCGGCTCCGAGGAAGCACTGGTCATGGTGGAGGAAGGTGCTGGCAAAAACACCCTCTCTGGAAATCGCTACTACAGCGCCGCAGGTTACGGCGAGGCGTATTTTCTGTGGAAGGATGAGGACGTAGAAGGCTTCGACACCTGGCAGCGGAAGTCTGGTCAGGATGGCGACTCTCAGTTCGGCCCCGTGAAGATCGATCTGCCACAGGTGGATGGCACACGATGAGCGATGGGTTCGAATTTGTGGCCCCCGGCCAGGTGGCTTTCGGGCCAGGCAAGGTGCGGAGGGTCCCTGAGTTCGGTGCGGCATGGGGCCAACGGGTTTTGGTCGTCACAGGCAGCTCGTCCGACCGCGCAGCAGCCCTCATTGCGGATTTGCAGCAGCGCGGTTTCATCTGCTGCATCTGGCGTGGTGCGGGTGAGCCCGAGGTGAGCCATGCCGAAGCCGCCGCCCGCGCCGCTCGCGATCACGCCGCCGAGTGGGTGCTCAGCGTGGGGGGCGGTGCCGCTCTGGATCTGGGAAAAGCCGCCGCCGCTCTGGCTCCGTGTCGAGGTCCGGTCATGGACTACCTGGAAGTCGTCGGCAAAGGTCGCCCGCTGGATGCGGCCCCACTGCCGATGATCGCGGTGCCGACCACTGCGGGTACCGGCTCGGAGGCGACCAAAAACGCCGTTTTGAAAGTGCCTGACTCAGCGGTCAAAGTGAGCCTGCGAGATCCGCGCATGGTGCCACAGGCCGTTTTTCTCGATCCCGATCTGACCCGCCATCTACCGCCTGACATCACCGCTGCGACCGGCATGGACGCCTTGACCCAGCTCCTCGAAGCCGCCGTCTGCCGCCGTGCCACGCCCTGGACCGACGGCCTGTGCAAGGCCGGCATCCGCGCTGCACGCCACGCTCTACCCCGCTGTGTGGCGGAGGGCGGCGACCTGGAAGCCCGCGCCGCCATGCTGCAAGCCGCGTATTTTTCCGGGCTCGCCCTGGCCAACGCAGGCCTCGGCGCGGTGCATGGTTTTGCCGCGCCGCTGGGAGGTCGCTACCCCATCGCTCACGGCATCGCTTGCGCCAGCCTGCTCGCTCCCGTTTGGCGGATCAATCTGGAGACGCTGCGCCTCACGGCCCCCACAGGTCCCGAGCTGCAGCGCTTCACCCGAGCCGCCGAATGGCTCACCGATCGCCCAGGAGCCACGGCGGAGGATGCCATCGAGTGGATCGAGGCCCTGGCGGCAAGCTTGAAAATTCCCCGTCTCTCACAACTCGGCGTGCCCGCAACCGATCACGATGAGCTTTGCCGGGCCGCTCAGCAAGCCAGCAGCATGAAGGCCAACCCTGCGCCGCTCGATCACGATGCCCTGATGCGGATCTTGGATCTCGCGGGCTGAGGCAGCACGCAGGCTAAAGCAAATCTCCATCGCGGCCTCCTCCGCGCCCAGTCATTTCGGGAAGCCACGCGCTTCGTTGTATCACCCCGCCCTTTCGCAGCGTAGTTTTGATTGATCCCAACGCGCTTCATCTCCCCTGACTCGTCCTCATGAAACTGCCGATTTGCCTTCTCCTCGCGTTGTCTCCCGCCCTCGCCTCTCCCGCCGCCAACCTGCCTTCGGGAGCGCCTGTCGGTTTGAAACTGCAGCTCGTGCCGGAGGTCTCCCACATCCAGCCAGGCACTCCATTTCGCGCGGGGCTCTTCCTTCAGCATGAGCCTGGTTACCACACTTACTGGAGCACGCCGGGCATCGTCGGCGTGGCCACAGCGCTGGAGTGGAAATTGGATGCCGGTTGGAAGGCGAGCCCGTTGGAGTTTCCCGAGCCGGAGCGCGTGCTGATGTTTGACATCAAGGCCCAAGGTTACGAGCGCGACGTCCTGCTCCAGTGTGAGATCACGCCTCCCGCCGATCTGCCGGTGGGCCAGCCAATCACGCTCACGGCCAAGGCGGTGTGGATGGCCTGCGCCCGCACCTGCCACCCCGGCGTGCAGGACCTCCATCTCACGCTGCCTGTCTCCGCCGCCGCACCCGCAGCCGATGCGCAGTGGGCACCCATCTTCGCCAAAGAACGCGCGGCCCGCACCGGCTCCACCGAGGCTTGGCGGGCAGAGGTTAGTCAGCGAGATGCCACCCAGGTGACGCTGGATTTTCATCCTCTCTCCCCCAACGCCCGGGCACTGACTCCGGCGGAGGTTGCCGAGGTCATTTTTTTCACCGATGACGCCTGGATCCACACCGACCTGCCGCAGACCAGCGAGCTGCTCGCCGATGGCACCGTGCGCCTTCACTTACCGATTTCCGACGGCTACTTCGGTGATCAACCCACCGATCTCGTCGGCGTTTTGCAGCTCGACGGAGGTTGGGAAAAGTCCGGTTCAGGAGCCCGCAGCGTCCGCTTCCGCGCGGCCCTTCCACCTGCCTCAGCCGCTGAGCCGGAGCATGACAAGGCCGCTCCGAAGTCGTAGCCTGCCTTCATGAATCGGCAAAAAAACCTGACCCTCCTGCAATCAACCCGCTCCGAGTGGGACCTCATCATCGTCGGCGGTGGAGCCACCGGACTCGCCACCGCCGTGGACGCCGCCAGCCGAGGCCACCGCGTGGCGCTGGTGGAGCAGGCAGACTTTGCCAAAGGCACCTCCTCCCGCAGCACCAAGCTGGTGCACGGCGGTGTGCGCTACTTGAAGCAAGGCGACATCTCGCTGGTGCTGGAGGCTCTGCACGAACGGGGGCTTTTGGTGCGCAATGCCCCGCATCTGGTGCATCCCCTGCCCTTCGTGATTCCGACGTATCACTGGTGGGAGGGACCGTTTTACGGCATCGGTCTGAAAATGTACGACGCCCTGGCCGGCGAGCTGGGCATGGAGCCCTCCCACATGCTCACGCGGGACGAGGTGCTCGAGCTGCTGCCCACTCTGGAGACCCATGGCCTCACCGGTGGCATCATTTATTACGACGGCCAGTTTGACGACTCCCGACTCGCCATCTCGCTGGCGCAAACCGCCACCGATCACGGAGCCGTCCTCGCCAATTACACCCGCTGCATCGGCCTCGAGCGGGATGCGCAAGGCCACATTCAGGGCATCCAAGGGGAGGATCTGGAGAGCGGCACTCGCTTCTCCCTCCGCAGTCCAGTCGTGATCAATGCCACCGGCGTCTTCGTCGATGAACTGCGCCACATGGACCGCGCCGACGCCCCACCGCTGGTGCAGCCCAGTCAGGGGGTGCACCTGGTTTTGCCGCGTCGGTTTTTGCCAGGTGATAGCGCCATCATGATCCCGAAGACCGACGATGGCCGCGTGCTCTTTGCCGTGCCCTGGCATGACGCCGTCATCCTCGGCACCACCGACACAGCGGTGGCCCACCCCAGCCTGGAGCCGCGAGCGCTGGAGGAGGAAAAACACTTCCTCCTCACCCACGCCGCACGCTACCTGACGGAGGATCCGCAGCCGAGCGATGTCCTCAGCATCTTTGCCGGGTTGCGCCCGCTGGTCTCCAATCCCGCGTCCGACGGCGGCACCGCCGCTTTGTCACGCGATCATACCATCGAGATCTCACCGAATGGACTGCTCACCGTGACGGGTGGAAAATGGACCACCTGCCGCCGCATGGGTCAGGATGTGGTGGATCAGGCCCAGCTCCTCGGCCGACTGCCACGCCACCGCTGCGTGACGGAGGAGTTGCCGATTCACGGATCCACCCCCGAAGCCAGCCCCACGGTCTATGGCACCGATCAGACCGCCATCGATGATCTCGCCGCCACCCTGCCTGACGGAGCCGAGCGCCTCCACCCCGACCTGCCCTTTATCCAGGCCGAAGTCATCTGGCAGGCCCGCCAGGAAATGGCGCGCACCGTAGAGGACGTGCTGGCACGCCGCACCCGCGCGCTGCTCCTGGATGCGCGCGCCTCCGCTCAGGCCGCGCCCCTCGTGGCCCGGCTGCTGGCTCAGGAACTCGGGCAAGATGACGCCTGGCAGCAGGCCCAAGTCGCCGCCTATCGGCAGCTGGCCGCCGGCTACTTGCTCACGCCGCTCGATCCGCCAGCCTCCGCCTGACGTCCGCCCCAATCACACCAGCCGCCGCGCATTGCGCAGACCGTCCGCCGTGACGATGGCCTGATGGCGAGCCGCCACCATGTAGTCCAGATAATTTTGCCACTGCAGCCCGCGCAGACCATCCGTACCTGAGCCACCGGCCCCAGCGGGATCCGCGATCTCCCAGCCAAATTCGGAGCGCCTGTTCCGGTAGTCCGCCCGGTGCATCCACGCCCCAAACTCATCCTTGCGCCACACCGCCGGATCGTTGCCCCGCACCACCAGCGCGCGGCTCCAGACGCGATCGATCACTTCCCGATCGTATCCAGCCTCCAGGTCTGGCAGGTTCTCCGACATCGGCGGTCTTCAGTCCGCATTCCAGAAATCCATCCACCCCACCGGATCCTCCGGCGTCTCAATGCCGTGAGCGATGCGGCCTTCATTCTCCGGCACAAAGGTCGTGCTCGTCCCATAGACCATGATCAGGTCCTTGCTCCCCACCGAGCGGATGGCGTGCGCCACACCCGCCGGGATCACCACCCCCACATTGTTCGGCCCCGGCATGTCATCCCCCTCGATGAGAAATCGCATCCGCCGCCTCGGCATGCCCGCCCGTTCATCGATGAGAAACATCTCCGCCTGACCCTGGATAAAAAACATCATGTCCCACTGCTCCCGTTCGTAGGGTCGCAGCTCCACCGCCTGAGGCTGCTCCACAAAGAGCTTTTGAAACCAAGCCGCTGCCTCCTCACCCTCTGGAATGAAGGGCGGATGAATGTGGAAGCCCTTGCTCGTCCCTGCCTGCATCGAGGCCGTCGCCCACTGGCTCGGCCACATGCCGATGGCTCCCGCCGTACCCTGCCCCTGCCGCGCAAACTCCGCAAAGTAGCCCCGATGCCGCTGCTGAAACACGCGCCGATGAAACACCTCGACGCCAGGGATCCTCAGCTCCACTGGAGCCGCCTCCCCCACCAACTCCCGCGCCTCCGCGCGTCCGTCCAGCAAGCGATCCGCCAACTCGCCCGACGTGTAATCGCGCGTCGCCAAGGCCGCGCGTGCACGCTCCGACAGTCCCTTCCACAAATCATTTTCCATACTCATATCCCCAAACGCTGGCGAGGAATCCCCACAATGCCAGATCAGATCTCTGAAATCTCCGCGTGACTTCCACGCCTCACGGAGCCATCGGCCCCACCGAGGGGGCCTTCTTCTCCGATGCCTTTTCGGGAATGCGCTGATCCGGCGGGATCTTCAATCGCCGCTCCAGCTCATGCAGCCCATCGATCACCGAGGGAAATTTTTTTCCCGCATCATACGTCGCCCGCAGCAGCTCGTAGGCCTTCACCCAGGATTCCCGATCCGGTGCTTGCAGCAGTTGGTAGGCAGCGAGCCGCTGATAATACGCGGGCCCGCCGTCTGCCTCCGCCTTCAGGTAGGCCTCCGCTGCAGGGAGCGGCTCACGCTTTCGCCTCGCGTAGATATCCCCCAATGCCCCCCAGAGACGCGGCGAGTCGGGATTGTAGCGCAGCCCCTCCCGCAGGATCTCGATGCCGCGATCAATGTACTGCTGATACAGCGCCCCTCGCGTGTACTCGCGGGTGCCTTTGTCGTGCAGATAATGGGACGCCGCATTGAAGGCCATCTGCCACGCCGCCTCATCCCAGTAGGCCACGTTGCGCGGTTGCAGGCGAGTCGTCAGCGCGTAGAGCCGATCCACCTCCGCCCAAAATCCATCCTCAAAAGCAATGTAAGCCCGCATGTAGGTGACGCTGGCCACCAGCGAGCGCAGCCCACCCAGAACCGCCGCAAACGCCGTCTGATCCAAGTTTTCCCGCAGTTCCAAACTCGCAAACGGAGACAGCAACTCCGCCTGATTCAGCCGCGCCGACACCGCGCGCTCCATCGGCAGCTTCAGCAGGCCAAAGCCGAGCAGCAACAGAACGGCCAGTTTTTTCCCCCTCATAGCTCCTTCTCCGAGAACACCACCTGCGCCACCACCAAGTAGCCTACGACGTACAGCAGCGCCGCTCCGGTGATCGACGCCATCGCACCCCAGGTCACACTTTGCCCCGCAATGACATTGTCCACGATGTCAAACAGACGCAGGTCCGGCAGCGCGATGGCCAGCAGCAGGGCGACGACCTTTTCCATCGTCACACTGAACGAGCCGTGAAACAGATACTCGCGGATCAGCTCCTGCCCCTGCCCCAGCACACAAACCAGAAAGGTCGAAACCATGGTGAACAGCGTGCTGCTGGCAAAACTCGAAATCAGCAGCGCCAACGCCGTCACCACCGCCGCCTTCAAAAAGATGGCCCACGTCGCCGCGTGCATGCTCCAGGTCAGCCCCACGCGCTGCACCTGCGCTAGCTGTTGCAAGATCTCATCCTCCGGAGCCCCCTCACTGCGCAGCATCGCCTCCGTACCTTGCAGCAGCGCCTGCTGCTGAAAATACACCAGACCACTCAGCACCACGTCCAGGATGATCAAACCCGCACCAATGAGGAAGATCACCCCCAGGTACTTGCCCAGCAGATAATCCACCCGCGGCACCGGTTTGGAGAGAATGGTGTAGAGCGTACGATCCTCCACATCGCGCGGCAGCAGCAGCGCCGTCGCCGCCACCGCCAGCACCAAACTGAAAATCTGCAGGGTGCCAAAAGTCGCGTCTTTCAGCAGCTTCAACTTCTGCTCCGGACTGCTCACGGGAAACCCAAAACCAAACGCCACCATCAACACACAGACCACCAGCAGAAACACCAAAATGCGCATCCGCAGCAGTTGCGTCACCGTGGCACCCGCCAGCGTCAGGATACGGCTCAGATGCCCACCACGCGCGGGCTGGGGAGCGGGAGCTTTATTCTTCATGGGGTTCGGAGGAGGCCGCCGCCGTGTTTTCTACCGTGTTTTCTAAAAAGAGCCGTTCCAGCGTCGTGCGCGGGTGCCCGCTGCGCACGATGCTGGCCCCCGCATGTCGCGCCACCGCCACACGCACCTCGGCCAGCAGCTCGGGCGTCGCATTTTCCAGCACCATTTCCGTCTGATTCTCCACCGCGATCAGTTCCTCCAACGGCCCCTCCTTCACCATCCGCCCACGCGCCATGATGCCCACCCGATCGCACACCTCCTGCATTTGCTCCAGCAGGTGAGAAGTCACCAACACCGTCAGCCCCCGCTCTTTGAAAGAGAGGATCAAATCCCGAATCATGCGCGACCCCTCCGGATCCACCCCCGCCGTCGGCTCATCCAGTACCACCAGCCGCGGCTGATGAATCAGCGCCTGCGCCAGCCCCAGCCGCTGCAGCATGCCCTTTGAATAGCCCGCCACCCGCCGCTCCGCCGCATCCTCCAGCCGCGTCAGCGCCAGCATCTCCTGCTCACGCTCTCGCAGCTCACTCCCCCGCAGTCCGCAGAGCCGCCCGTAAAAATGAAGCGTCTCCCGCCCCGTGAGATGCTTGTAAAAATAGGGGTTCTCAGGCAGAAAACCCACCTCTCGCCGACTCTCCACCCGCAAGCTAGAGCTGCCAAAAATCCGGCTCGTTCCCTGGTCCGGCTCCAGCAATCCCAAGATCACTTTCATCGTCGTGCTCTTGCCGGAGCCATTCGGGCCGATCAAACCATACACCTCCCCCGGCTGCACCCGCAGAGAGAGATCCCGCACCGCCACAAAGGCCGATCTCATCACCCCCAGCCGGAAGACCTTGGTGAGATTTTCGACTTCGACGGCAGCAGCTTCAGACATGTCAGCGGACGATAGTAAATCCCTTCACCCCCGTCAACGCAGGGATCGACTTCGTTTCTTGCTCACGGATCAAAGACCCCAAATTGCTGTCCAGGATCTCCTGCAAAAAACCTTCCAGCTCCTCCCCATCCGCCGCCATCACCTGCATCTCCACCCGACCGTCCGGCAGATTTTTCACCCACCCCGTCACCTCATAACCCGACGCAATCTGACGCGCCGAGTAACGGAAACCCACACCCTGGACCCGGCCGCTGTAGAGGACTTGTTTGGCGATCATGGAGTCTCCGAGGTAACGCCGATGTAATGCTCATGCAAGGCCTGTGAACGCGCCGCTCCTGCGTCCGTGTCCAGCCACGTCACCGCGCGACCGCCCTCATGAATCTTCAGCGTCACTCGCCGTCCCGCCGCCTTCAGCTTCAGCTCCCCCTCACGAATCTCCGCCTTAGCCTGATAAGTGTGCTGGATCAGCTCCCCCGCTGCGCGAAAAAACGCCTGCGCAAAGTCCGGCTCCAACCACCGCGTCTGCCACACCGCATCACTGCGCCCTGCCTCTCCCACCTCGGCGGGAAAAGCCAGCAACCGATCTCCGATCCACCCCACCGAGGCCATGCCCGCCTTCTCCGCCTCATTCGCCTTCAGCAGCGCCATCCGTATCACATACGGCCCCAGGCGATCATCCGTATGAGGTCGCTCCCCACCCGAGGGAAGCGGCAGCTCAATGCGAACCGGCGGCAGCGAATGCGCATTCAAATAGACCTCCGTATCCAACACCGCTCGGCAGCTCTCCGGCGGACGAGAATACGCCGCATCCACCTGCAAAAACCCTCCCAGACTGTGCAACGACTGAACCAGCTCAAACCCCTCATTGAACGGGAAAAAATGCAGATCCCGCATCAACTGCGGCAACGGAATCGCATTGTACGGATGGTCCGGATCCGTCGAAGGCAGCTCGTTTGGATCCATCGGTTGCGGATTTTGCAGCACGTAGAGAAACCGCGTCAGCCCCGCATCCCCCGCCAGCAGCGCCCAGCGCGCCAACCGCTCATCCGTCGTCATCGTCGCCGCCCCCTCTTCTCCCGCCCCCCGCAGCGCAACGAACAAGCGATTTTGAAACTCCCGCTGCAACTGCCCCCAGGCCGTGCCCAGCACCTCCCGCTCCAGCGCCCCCGGCAGTTCCGCCGCCGCCTCCGGCTCCAGCACCAGCAGACTCGCCGTCTCCTCCTCATACCAAACCCCAAGTTGCCGCGCATACAGCGCTGCCTCC
>JAGRPD010000557.1 GCA_020439875.1 Verrucomicrobiales bacterium | reverse complement strand
TGAGACGAGGATTGAGACGAGGATTGGGACGAGGATTGTTTCGGCGAGGAAACGTAGCTGCCGAGGTTCGGGCTTTCCTTCTTCGGGTTTTGTGCGTTGATTCTTCCTTCTTCAGGCACCTCGGGGCGGCAACATCGGACTTGGAATGACCAAGCGAGGCGCAGCAGCTTTTGAGGTTCCACGACACGCTGATCATTCCATGAATTCCATCGAAGTTCTCCTTCTTTCCCAAAGCGACATCCGCAGTCTCAACCTGCAGCCTGACGAGGTCATGGCGGCGGTGGAACAGGCCATGATCGAACACGCTGCGGGCACTTACGAGATGCATCCGAAAATCGGGGTGCATCCCACCGGCACCGATCCCGATAACTTCATTCACGCGATGCCGGCTTACCTGAAGCAACTGGGTGCCTGCGGTTTGAAATGGGTGGGAGGCTTTGCCAAAAACCCGGCACACGGTCTGCCGAATGTGACTGGAGTGCAGGTCTGCAACGACGTGGATACGGGCATCCCCCAGGCCATCATGGATTGTGCTTTGCTGACGGGTTATCGCACGGCGGCGGTGAGTACCGTGATCGCCCGCCGCTGCGTGCGCCCGGGGGCGTCGGAGATGGCGCTGCTGGGCTGTGGCTTCCAGGGCAGCATGCACCTGCACTACTTGCTGCACGCGCTACCGGGCATTCAACGGGTCCGGTTGTTTGACGTGCGGCCTGGCGCTGCGGCGGAGCTGGCGGACCGTTTCCGTAGCCAGTCGAATTTTGCGGGAGAGTTGGTGGCGTGCGATACGGCGCAGGCGACTCTGGAAGGGGCGGAAGTGATCTCGACCTGCACCAGCGGTGATGTGCAAATCATTCAGCCGGAGTGGTTCCAACCCGGCGCGTTTGGCGTCGGCATTGAGGGCGGCTGCGCTTACACGGAGGAGGCACTGCATCAGGCGGACAAGTTCATCGTCGATGACATTCCGCTGGTGGAATACTTCCAAAAAATCTCCCTGGGGCGGAAGAACGATCAAGGGGAGGAGAACCCGGAGTTCCCAGGTGGCATCCCACCCATTTACGCGACCATCGGCCAAGTCGTCGCAGGTGAAAAATCGGCGCGAGACAGCGATGAGGAACGCATCATCGCGATCCCGATTGGCATGGCGATTTGCGACATCGCGCTGGGGCACTTGGTGCTGCAGCGGGCGCGGCAGCAAGGCGTGGGGCAGGCGTTTGCGCTGAGCTGATGGCGCGCCTCATGGGATTCGAGCCACGGTGCCGCTGTGCCCCTGTAGATGGCCGCATTGAGGCCATTGGGGGGGAGGGTGGAGCTACGCGGGACAGTGGCTCCTCATTGGCGGCTCAAGCGCACCGGGCCCACTGGACCCGGCTACAGTGGTGGACTGCGGAGGGCTGAGATGGAATGTCGATTGCGGCCCTTCAACGATCCTGACCCATCTCTGTAGAGGCCATTGGGGGAGGGTGGAGCTACGGGACAGTGGCTCCTCATTGGCGGCTCAAGCACACCGGGTCCGCTGGACCCGGTTGCAGGAACTTCGCCACCAACCGACTTTGCGGTTTAGGCGAAGAGGTGAGTCAGCGGCTGGCCTTTGTCGGCGACGGTGAATGGTCGTTTGGTGGGCGAATAGAGCACTTGCTCCAGCGGCAGGCCCAACGCGTAACCGATGGTGGCATTCAGGTCGGGTGGTGACACTTTGCCTTCGGCGGGTTGAGCGCCGTTTTCGTCCGTGGCACCATAGGCCTGACCCCCGCGGATGCCGCCTCCGAAGAGGGCGGAGGAAAACACGGGGTAGTGATCGCGCCCCTGGTTTTGATTGATCTTCGGGGTACGACCAAATTCGGAGGTGACGACGATCATGGTGTCCTCCAAGAGGCCGCGATGCTCGAGGTCGGTGAGCAGGGTGCTGAGGCCGTTGTCGAGAGTCTCGCAGCGTTGGGGGGTGTTGATGAAGTTCGCGGTGTGGGTGTCCCAGCTGCCGTAAGCGACCTCGATGAAGCGGACGCCGTGTTCGATGAGGCGGCGGGCGAGCAGGCAGCCT
>JAGRPD010000556.1:1982-3303 GCA_020439875.1 Verrucomicrobiales bacterium | reverse complement strand
CGGTGACTGATGCCAATGGCTGCACCGGTGCAACGGGCCTCGTCGTGAGTCTCTCGGGTTGCATCATCGAGTCTGGCATGGCGGCGGCGACTTGCCACGCGACGACAAAGATCGTCGATCCGGCTGACCGGTTTGTTTTGGCGATCATGGATGTCCGGGAGCAACCGGCCAATTTCTCCGGTGGAACGGCACCCTCCTACACCAACCTGTGGAGCCCGGCAACCTACCACCACCCGGATTGGACCCACGAGAAGCTCGGCAACATCTTCGGTCTGACGATGGACTGCGACTGCAATCTCTATGTAACTGCCATCTCCCAAGCTGCGGTTGATGGAATCGCAGGGTTCGGGACGCTTGGAGGATTTGATCCGCTAAACCCCAGCTCAGCTGCCTCGGTTGAGGCGGGTGGGGCGATTTACAAGATCGATGGCACAACGGGCGCCCCCTCGCTGTTTGCGAAACTGCCTCAGCAACTCAACGCCGTTCAGTTTAATAGCGTCACGGGCGAATATTTCTACGCCAACGGGCTGGGCCAGATCGGCTATGATGGAGTCCACAATCAGCTTTTTGTGAGCAACCGGGAGGATGGAAAAATCTACCGTCTGTCGATGGCGGGTGCGACGCTCTCGACCTTCGACCCGCTCAATCCAGATCCTGGCACCGCGGCACCGGCCACCAATGCGGAATTTGTGTGGGCACTGTCGATCAACGCAGATGGTTCCCGTCTCTACTATTCGATCAATCGGGTTGATGTCCGATCGGTGGCTCTAACGGCAACGGGAGATTTCGATGTGGCAACCGACAGGGCTGAATTTACGGTGCCCAACGCGCTGTCATTATCAAAAATCTCCGACCTTGCTTTCAGTCAAGACGGATCGCAAATGCTGCTGTCGCAGCGCAACCAGGAGACGGCAACGAGCTTTGTCAATGTGTACAATCACATGAGCATGGCTTACCTCTATGACTATGATTCGGGCACAGGGAATTACATTTTAAACCGGACGATCCAGGTGGGCGATGATCGCGAATCCTACGGTGGAACGGCGTTTGCGCCGCTCAACACCGACCCTGTTTCTGGAGTGGTGACGGGGCAGGACCAGATGCTGTGGTTCTCCAGTGCGGACATCCTTGATGGGGCGGGTCCTCACGGATTGGAAGCGGTGCCTGTCACCGAGCTGGGGAATCTGGCTTCAGGAAATGTTTCCTACAACCTGTCTGGAAGCATCAGCATGTACACCGCCCACCGGGATCACATTTATGTCATCGATTATGATGGGGATCCGGATAATGACACGAAGGGCACGGGCGGTGACATCGACAT
>JAGRPD010000556.1:0-1747 GCA_020439875.1 Verrucomicrobiales bacterium | reverse complement strand
ACGGCGACGGAATCCGGCGGAAGTGGTTGCACAGGCACGGCGTCGCTGACGATCAATGTCCTGGCTCCTGTCAGTATGGGGTTGGGTAATTTGGTCTTCCTGGATAACAACGCCAACGGCCGATTTGATGCGGGGGATGTCGGGGTGGATGATGTTACGGTCCAACTCTGGAGTGCGGGGGTCGATGGATTGCCCGGCACAGCGGATGACACAGAGGTGTTGACGGGGCCGGATGGTGTTTTAGGAACCGCCGATGATGCGGCAGGCGGCATGGTGACCTCTGGTGGAGGTTTCTATTACTTCTTTGGTCTCTCGCAAGGGGACTATTATGTGGTGATCCCGCCCTCGGAATTTCAGGTGGGTGGAGATTTGTTTGATACTCAGTCCAGCCCCAACTGGGGGATGGACACGGGCACCGATGATGACGCGGATGAAAATGGAATCGATGCTTTTGCACCCGATGTGTTTGGTGTGCAGAGCGCGCAAATCACCCTGAGTCAAGGCACTGAACCCGTAGGCGGAGGCTCAGAAACTGGCGCTTCCAATACGGTGGACGATTCATCGCCCGGAGATGCTGAAGCTGATTTGACGGTTGACTTCGGCTTTGTCGCCAAGTGCACGGACTATACGCTGCTGGTGGGGGATTTGTTAGATCCCGGGCCAGGCTTTCAGATCGTGGAGTTTCCTTTCACCCTTGGAGCGACCCAGCCGACGGTCTGCGGCATGCAGTCCGGAATTGGCGGGGAGGGTATGGTGTTTGATGATGCACGCGGTTTTGCCTACATCGCCGACACATCTGGAAATATCGTCAGGGTGGACATGGCAACGAGCATGCAGACGACGTTGGTTTCGGCAGGCTACGGTCTCTACGACATGGCAATCTCGCCAGACGGAAATTATCTCTATGTGGCAAGCACCACTGGGGTGGATATGTTCGACGCGTTGACAGGTAACTCTCTCGGTTACTTCGACACAGCGGACTTCGCTGGTGGTGCCAACGGGGATGTGTGGGGGATCGACGTGAACCCCACTACGGGCGAGGTGTATGTTTCGCGCGGATTCTTGGGTTCAGGTACGGGTTCGATCTTCAAGTTCCCTGGTGACATTTCCACATCTCCCCCGGGCAACCATTATACGGCGACGTCCCCGGTTCTGGTGGCGAACGCCCCCGTGCCTGGTCAGATCATCATGGGCCTGGAGTTTCTTCCAGATGGCACCTTCTGGGCTGCCGTAAACGGGACGACGGGTGGAGTGCCAGATGAACTCCAGCACTACGCTGCGGACGGCACCCTGCTGGCCAGTGTGGGTGTGCCAGACAACCTCGTGGGTTCAGCCAACGAACAGTCGGTCACCCAGCCGAACTCCATCGAGTTTGGTCCCGATGGGAAGATTTACGTCTCGACCTGGTATAACTACTGCGTTCTGAGCTACGACATTGGAGCGAACAGTTGGGAAATGTACCTGGCTCTCGATCCCCAAGCACGTGGCAAAGCCATCGCCTTCTCATGTGGAGTGGTGATTTGCCCTCCTTGCCCCGCGATCACCGTGAGCCCCGCCTCGCTGCCCAACGGCACCGTCGGCACGCCTTATAGTGCCAGTGTGAGTGCTAGCGGCGGCACCGCGCCTTACACCTTCGCGGTGACCAGTGGTGCCCTGCCCGCAGGCCTCAGCCTCAACGGCAGCACGGGTGCCATCACCGGAACGCCCACCAGCACTACCGCAGCGAACTTCACCATCTCGGTGACCG
>JAGRPD010000051.1:12701-23711 GCA_020439875.1 Verrucomicrobiales bacterium | reverse complement strand
TCCACGTCACCGGCTTGGAACTGAAGTTCTCCCAGCACCACGAGGCCCGAAGGATTGTTCAACTCCGCGGCGCGTTCGGCGAGACGGCGTCCCAGCGTTGGATTGGCCGGAACGCCCTCGCCCGACAAATAAGCCATCGCCGCTGACGCTGCGGCCCGCCCATGTCCTTTCTCCGCCGCCTTTGTCCACCACGCGAGCGCCTTGGCGCAATCCTGCTCCGTGCCCTGCGCACCGAAGTAGCACTGGCCGAGGTTGAATGCAGCCTGGGCCGAATCATTCGCCGCCGATTTGAAATAGCCGAACGCGATTGTTGGATTGCGTTTGATGACCGCACCTCGGAGATAGGCGAATCCGACGAAGTCCATCGCATCCACATTGCCGGCATCCGCCGCGCGATGTGCCCATTGCATCGCCTCGACATCGTCTTTGTCGATTCCCTTGCCATCCCGATAGCAGATAGCGAGCTCGATCTGTGCTTTGGCATCGCCGCCAGCAGCCCGTTGCTGAAGTTCGGTCAGATCATCGGCTGTCAGCGAACAAGGGCTCATGAGAAGTGCGGTGAGTGCGATGGAGAAAGGATGCTTCATGGCGTGGCGAGTTGATGGATGGTTCCGTGCAGCACGCGGTCGTTGATCTTCAACTCGTAGCACTGGGTGGGGGCGAGGTCGGGGATGTCGAGCGTGACCGTGCATTTGTCTTCGCTCAGATTCACCGCGCGGATGGTCAGAGCGTGTTCGTCGTAGTGTTTGGAACCGTAGTTTTTCGTGCGCTTGAGCGACCAGATCTTCATCGCGCAGTCCTTGGGATCCACAGGATCACTGAAGGTCACCCGCATGCTGCCTTTGATCGCGTGAACGGCCAATGGCACCTGAGCTGGCTTGCTCGTGCGACGGATGCGATGGAACCCGCTTGGCGCGGTTGCGTTGCCGGCCCAGGCAAACATGCCGCAGGTGTAGAGTGCCTCGTCGCTGCCAAAGCGTCCGCGCATGATGCCGGTGGCGAATGCGGGCATCGGCAGTTCACACACTGCGCCCTGCCACTGGCCGTTCACCTCCTCATGCGGCACGATGAAGGCGCGTCCGGTGCCGTAGCTGAGATTCAGCAGGCTGCCGCCCAGATTGCCCCACGCATGCGCGGGCACGCGGAGCAGTTCGGCGGGACTGCGGTCTTTGTCGTTCGTGATCCACACCATCGGCTGTTCCATCGCGGAATCACTGGTGTCGGTGACGCTGGTGTATCCATACATGTTGCCGTAGAAGCCGCCGGGCTTCACGCGGTTGATGCGATTCTTCGGCGTCCAGAAACCCTCTTGGTCGGTAACAAAAAAGGTGTCGTTGCCATCGAAACATACGCCATTCGCGGCGCGGAAGCCGGTGGCGAGGATTTCGGTCTTCGATCCATCAGCGCGGACTTTGAGCAGCGTGCCGTGCTGCGGAACGACGCTGTCGAGCGCATGGCGGCCGGACTTGGCGTAGTAGAAGTTTTCTTTGTCGTCAGTCTGCAAGCCCATCGCGAACTCATGGAAGTGCTCGGTGACCTGCGCGTCGTCGTTGAAACACTCGACGAAATCGGTTTCCCCATCACCATTGAGATCAACGAGTTTGGCGATCTGATCACGGCAGGTAATGAAAAGTTCGTCGCCGCGAAACTTCACACCGAGCGGCTGGAACAAGCCGCTGGCAATTCGCCGCCAGGTGAGTTGGGCGGGTGCTTTTTTCATGACGCCATCCACGCGCCAGATGTCACCATTCCACATGGCCACGATGGCGGCTTGGCCATCGGGAGTGAAATCGAACCCGCCGGGGCGCAGCCAGCTTTGGAAGGGATTATTCAGCGGCAGCGGGAAGTCATCGGTGGCGAAGGGACCGTCTTCGTTGCCTGCGACGGAGGCCGTGGTGACAGTCTGTGGCCATTGCGCGGGACCACCGCGAGTGAGCGGTGTGAGATCGAGCGGTGCCTGAAAATTCTGTGCCAGCGTGTCGAGCGAGGCGGCATCGACTTTCGAGATGAAGAGCTGAGTTTGGGACTCAGAAGGAAGCTGAGCGATCCAAAATCCGTCTTGCTTGCTCAAGGTGCCGTCGCCGCGCATGACGACGTTGGTTTGATCCGGCGCGACACGGAGCCGCAGCGGTTTGGGGGATTCACCGAGGTTGAGGGTGCGCACAAAAACGGGTGTGCTGCCGTAGTCGAGCCAGGAGGGAGACTCGAGCACCTGCGTGCCATGGATGTTCGCGGCAAGGACGTTTCGGTTTTGATGTTTGTAGAGACCGAGAAACTTCAATCCAGGATGCGGGCCGTATTTTTTGCCGTCCTTGGCGGGCGCACGTTGATCCTCGAATCCGTCGAGGCTCCAACCCGGGCCGACGGGATTGATGAACTGCCGCTCGCCCGTGAGGCTGGTGTGCGTGCCGTGGCTGCCGTCGAAGGCGATGCCTTTCCAATCGACAAACGAACCGGTCGTCGCTGTGGCCACGCGCATCGTGTCGTGATCGTAGATCATCCACGCGCGCCCTTTGGTGACGCCGCCGGGACCTTCATCGAGACGGATGGCGATGCCCTTTTGCGCGATGTTGTCGGGAGCGACCTCGAGTGTCCAAAACAGCGAGTTGCCGAGTTCCATGCGTTGATAGGGCGGCAGCGAGGTGTCGGGTTTTTCCTCCTCGACCCGCACGAGGCCGCGGGGTAGCGAGGCGAGGTCGATGTCTCTGAGTTGCGACGGATTGTGCGGGCGCAGGAAGGTCTCGCGAATGTAGTGAATGACGGCGTATTTTTGCGCGGTGGTGTACTGCGGCTGCGGCACCATTTGGCCGAAGCCCTTCGTCAGCGTGAGATACATTGAGAACGGATCGCTGCCATTTTTGAACTGGCCTTCGGCAAAACGCAGAGCTGTGGGCAGCGAGCCGGGTTGCTCCTTGGTGCCGTGGCAGACGACGCAGAGCGTTTTGTAAATTGCCGCGCCTTCTTCGAGAGTCTTTGCATTCCATCCGCCCACGATCGCGGCATGATCGCTGCGCTCCAGCGCCTGCACCCAGCCGCTGCCACCTTCGATCTGAGGTTTGCCGCCGAGTTTCGGGTGATATTCAAAATCCGGTGTGTTGGCTCCCTGGCCGCCCTGTTTGAATAGACCGCGAATTTCGGATTCGGGCAGCGCGCGATTCCACAGCTTGATCTCACCGATTTTGCCGTTGGTGAAATCACCGGCGAAGTTGGGCGCGGCGCGGCCCACTTTGATCACGTGCTCCGGCTTATCCGCTGCGGTGAAGGGAGCTTTTTGGGCGATGACTTTGCCGTCGAGCCACAACTCAGCCGCGCCATCGCGCACGCTGAGAACGGCGGTGTGGGGCTGGCCGTCGTTCACCTTCGGTCCACCGGTCATGGCACCGACCCAGCCGATGTCATACACGAGGCGTCCGCCGCGAAGGAACAGCGCTTTGGCGGCTGGTGCCCACTTGCCCGTTGGGGGGCATTTGGAAAACAAGGTGCCCTGACCGCGCGACTCGAACGTGGTCATCGCGGTAAAATCGGTGTCGAGATCAAGCTGAGCTTCGGGAAAATCCATCGCGCCCGATGTCGCTAGTGAAGGCACTTCCTCGGGGCCGCGCACGAGCTTGCCGCTGCTCCAAACACGCAGCACCGGGGGGCCTTGGGCGGGATGCTCAATGGCGATGTCGTGTGGCTGCGCGCCGTCCAGGGTCAAGGTCCGTTCATCACTCAACTTCACCTTCGCAGCGCCTTCGAGATGGAGGCGATAGTTCCTCGGCCATTCGGCGGCGTCGAGCGGCAAGGCGTCGCGAGGCAGGGCCGTGGTGGGGCGGTTTGGGGAGGGTGCGCTACGGCCTTCGGCTTTGGATTTTTCCAGTAGGGCCTTCATTTCTGCGACGACCTCTGGATGTTTGAAATAGAGGTTGGTGGTTTCGCCTGGGTCAGTGTCCAGATTGTAAAGCTGCCCGGGAGCATCGGGGGCGGTTTCAGGCAGCGCGTAGGCCTTGAGATCTCCCTTGTCGTAGTTGTTTCCGCCGGAACCACGATGATCGAGGTACTTCCAAGCACCGCGTCGGATCGATAGGGTGCGAGCACCGGCGAAGGCTTGCTCGGTCAGGTAAGGGCGGATCGGTTTCTCGGTCTTTTGCTCCAGAACGGGCAGCAGGTTGAAGCTGTCTTCGGCGGCATCGGCTGGCAGGCTGGCCCCGGTGATGGCAGCGACGGTGGCCATGATGTCGGTCAGGCTGAGGAGTTGATCGCTGACGGTTCCGGCTCGGACGTGGCCGGGCCAACGTACGATGAAGGGCACGCGGTGGCCGCCTTCCCAATCGTCACGTTTCACGCCGCGCCAGGGACGGGCACCATCGTGACCGTGGTCGGCGCGCATGTGGACGACGCTGGTGGTTTCGGGGCCGTTGTCGCTGGTGAAGAGGACGAGGGTGTTGTCGGCCAAACCGAGTCGATCGAGATCCTGCGTCAGTTCGCCGACGATGTGATCTAACTCAGCAATGAAATCGCCATGCGGTCCGGCCTGGGTCTTGCCTTGAAAATCTTTACCGGGAAAGGAAGGTAGGTGAACGGCTTGGGCGGCGTGATAGAGAAAGAACGGCTGGTCCGGCGCTGTGCGAACGTGATCTTCAAGAAAGGCACGGCTTTTTTTGAGGAAGACCATGTCCACTTCCTCCATCGGAAAATCTGGTGCGATGAGACCGGGGCGGCAGTCGTTGGCATATGGATGCTTGGGCAGTGGGGATTTGTCGATGGGACCCGTCGGCGGAACGGGGATGCGGTCGCCATCGATGAAGGCATAGAGCCAATCGGTGGTGGGGCAGCAGGCGGTGCCAAAGAAGCGATCGAAACCGTGATCCAGCGGGCCGCCTTCGATGCGCCGGGTGAAGTCGATGCGGCGAACGTCTTCCAAGCGGCCGCTGTGAATTGGCGCTCCGGTTTGATCACGGAAGGTCCAGCCGATGTGCCATTTTCCGACCGCCGCCGTGGCGTAACCTTGCTGTTGGAGCATGGAGGCGAGGGTCAGACGTCCGGGAGCAATCAAGGATGGGCCGCCCACACCCGTGAAGACCGTGCCACCGTTTGGCACTCGAAAAGCCATCTGGCCGGTCATGAGGCTGTAGCGCGTGGGGGTGCAAACGGTGGCGGGGCTGTGGGCATCCGTGAAGCGCATGCCGTCACGCGCGAGGCGGTCGATGTTAGGCGTGGGGACTTTTGCTTCGCTGTTGTAGCAGCCGACATCGCCGTAGCCCAGATCATCGGCGAGGATGAGGAGGATGTTGGGCTGTGCCCCAGTGGCTGAGGTGGTGACGAAGAGTCTGGCGACAGCTAGGCAGCACAACGCGGCGAGTGAACGGACGGAGTGGCTTTTCATGGCGTAACCCATTTTTATTCGGCGGCGGTGGGCTGAACTTCCTTATCCCAGGCCTCATGCAGCGCCGTGAGTTCACGGACGATCTCCGGTTGCTCTTGCGCATGATCCTTCACTTCAGGCTCCGACTCAGCAAGATTGTGGAGGGAAGGTCGCAACTTTTTGGCACTCGGGGAAAAACCGCCAATCAGTTTCCAGTCGCCGCGACGGACAGCCCAAGTGTTGCCCCAGGCAAAGTGCAAAACCTCATGTTTGCTGAGGGCGGCGGGATCCGTGATGAGACTGGTCATGCTGTGCCCGTCGAGTTTCGGTGCATCGTCTTCCTGCTGGATTCCGCAGAGTTCGAGGACGGTCGGGAACCAATCCATGATCGTCACGATTTGGTCTCGCGTTTCGCCCTGGGGGAGTTTCGCGGGATAGCTGATGATTGCGGGCACCCGAATGCCGCCTTCGAGAAAGGTGCCTTTGTGGCCGATCCACTTGCCGGTGTTGCCGCCGCCTCCATGCGCCAGATAGTAGTGTCCACGCGGGTAGCCGCTGGTGTGATTATCCACAGCGATGCCCGCAGAATCCTCCTCCGAATGGCCGTTGTCGCTCATCAAAATCACGATGGTGTTGTCCCGCAGACCGGTTGTCTCCAGTTTGCCGAGGACCCGGCCAATGAGATCATCCACCGAGGCGACAACACGGGCATAGGAGCGGCGGGGCATGGGAAGACCGGCGAAAGCGTCTTCATACTTGGAGCGGGGTTGTTCGGGATAGTGCGGCAGATTGAAGGCAACCGTCATGAAGAAAGGCGCGTCCCGGTTTGCCTCGATAAACTCCACCGCGCGTTCGATCATCAGTTCGGGGTAGTATTGTTCAGGGCGAAAAATCTCCTCGTTGCCGTCATAGAGATCGTGGTAGCCACGCCCATGGAGGAAGTAGTGCCGGTAGTTGTCGATGAATCCGGAGAGGTGGCCGAAATAGCGGTCGAAACCCTGGTCGAGTGGTCCGTGGCCGAGCTGCGCTCCAAGGTGCCATTTGCCGAAAAGGGCGGTGCGGTATCCGGCAGACTTTAGCGCTTCAGCCAGGGTGACTTCGCCGGGTGCCATGTGGAGATTCTTGCTGTCCGAACCATGACGATCTCCCTGAGTCCAATTCCGCACACCGCCGCGTTGTGGATGTCGGCCCGTGAAGAGGGCTGCCCGTGAGGGGCAGCAAACGGTGTGCGCATAGGCCTGGGTGAAACGGACACCGGTGGCGGCGAGCCTATCCATGTTCGGCGTCAACAGGTCGGTGGATCCGTAGCACTGCGCGTCGAGCGTTCCCTGGTCGTCGGTGAGGAGAATGACCACGTTTGGCTTTTTGTCGGTGCCATGTCCGACCGATGAGCCAAGCAGGCTCAGTACGACAACAAGCAGAGTTTTGGTGATGGACATAAAGGTGAGTCACGGGCGGCTGCGCCTGGAAGCGATGATCTGATTGAGCAGATGTTGGAACTGTCCTCTGCAGCGTCTTCTGGTAAATCGAAGTCCGTGATCGCCGCAATCCTCGCCAAAACCGAGATGATTGGCGAGGATGAGGAGAATGTTCGGTCGCGAGGCCGTAGGCGACTGCGGCAACGGCAGAACTAAGGTCAGGAGGGCGGGGAAAGGGGCTCTCATGCGGAGGAGGTGATAGCAGGCCAGCGATTCATGACGCAAGCGCAGACTCGGAAGGGCGAGAGATATACGAGCGTCGCGACGGGAGTGTCGTCGCTTCGGTGGGAGGGGGAATCGCTGGATGTGGCCGAGTTTTCAGCCTCTGTGGGTACCAAAACGTGCGACTCTCTTGTGGAGTCACTTACGGAGTGGTGATTTTCACCCGCATGAATCGCGCTTGCGCTCCGTCGATCGGGATGAAGTCGCGGACGATCAATTGACTTGCGGAATCGGTTTCCACAATCAGACCCACACTGCTCCAACTCGCCGGGTTGTTCAGATCACTGGTCGCCTCGACGAGGATGGTGACTCCGGACACGGTGGGGTCTTTCACCACCGAGAGTCGCAGAAAACGGTCGGGTCCGACGGTTGCCAAATCAGGGGTCCACGGCGGAGGCCAGTCGGATCCGTTGCCGCTCAATCCTAAGGCAAACTCGACAAAATTTGCGATCCCGTCGGAGTCGTCGTCGCCGGAGGGAAGCGCTGCGACGTTTCCGAGATTCACCCGGGCCCAGGTTTCAAAAGCAGTTTCTCGGGTGACCGAAATGACGTAGGAAAGAGTGGTCATGGAATCCTCCGCCATGGTTTGAAGAACGATGTTGTTGAGACCCGCGTTGAGCGGAATCGGATCGCTGGTCATGCTGGCCATTGAAGTCGCGCCATTCAAGGTGATGGAGGCACCGGGATGAGTCGTGGTGGCCTGCACGGTGAATTGGGTCGTGTCATTCGGAACGGAAAAGGAGTAACTCAACTGGCCGGAGGAAAACGTGGGGTTGAGGGTTCCGACATTCGGGGTCAGGGTGGCGAGGGTCGCATCCGAAGATCCGAGCACTTGCTCAAGGACTTCAGCCGAGTGCCAGTTGGCGTCGCCCGTTTCAAAGGCGAGGACGCGGATCGGTCCCGGTGCCGTGCGAGTTACCAGCGATCCTGAAAGGGCGGCGGGGCCGGTAACCAGATAACTGACCGGGCGACCGCTTTCCGCGAGGGCAGCAAGAGATACGGATGCGTTCACTGCGGGCGAGGCAGCGCTGGGGAAATTGATGCCTTGGGCGGTGGGCACGGGATAGACCTGCTGGGGAACGGTTTGATCATAGCCTGCCGCAGCGAGCATTCCGGTGCCGTTTTCTCCTGCGGCAAATAGGATGCCACCGCGGGTCATGGCGAGCGTGCAGACGGCGTTTCCCGTCGTTGCGGGGAGCGAGGCCCATCCGGAGAAGGTGCCGACTTGCTGTGGCGTGAGACGCACCGGAGTGGCATCGCCTCCTCCCCACTCGCCGTTGAGGTTGCTTCCCCATGCCCACAGGGTGCCATCGCTCTTCAAGGCCACCGTGTGGGCGCGACCGGCAGAAATATCCACCCAATCGGTATCGCTTCCGATTTGAATCGGGCTGAGGCGATCCGAGGTCGTGCCGTCTCCGAGTTGTCCTTCGGGATTGTCTCCCCAGGTCCATAGCGTGCCGTCCTGCCTGAGTCCGACGGAGTGATCATCGCCTCCAGCCACTTTTTTCCAATTGGCGGCAGCACCGATCTGGACGGGAGCGTTGCTGCTGACGGTGGTGCCGTCTCCGAGTTGCCCGTAGAAGTTAAAGCCCCACGCCCAAAGCGTCCCATCGCTGCGGATGGCGAGGCTGTGATTGCCTCCAGCCGAGACTGAAAGCCATGTCGAGGACCCCACCTGTTGGGCAGTGTTTCGGTTGAGATTGTCTGCGAGTCCCAGTTGTCCGTTGGCATTGGAGCCGATGCTCCAAAGCGTTTGGTCAGACTTGATGCCCAAGGTGTGGCCTACGCCACAGGTAACGAATGCCCAATCCGTGTCGGTCCCGGATTGAACCGGTGTAAAGTGTGTGGTGATGGCAGTGCCGTCGCCGAGCTGACCAGAGTTGTTGACACCGAATCCCCACATCGTTCCGTTTTCCTTGATCCCCATCGAGTGGTTTTGGCCGGCGGCGACCATCTTCCAATCTGAATCGGATCCGATCTGCTGCGCTTGCTTTCGGTAGGAGCCTCCGCCGAGTTGCCCCAATGTGTCACTGCCCCAAGACCACAAGGTGCCGTCGGCCCGAATGCAGAGCGAGTGAAAGAGCCCAGAGGCAGCCGATTTCACCGGTCCCAGTTCGGGAACGGGCGGTAGCAGGTGACGGGGGAGCAATCCTGTGGAAGTCGGAGCGAAACCATTTCCCCACGCCCATAGGCTGCCATCGTTCTTAAGGGCGAAATGAGGCGTGCCTGCTCCAGCCTTTGCCCATGATGTGTCCTCACTGATTTGGACAAGGCTGCTGCGTCTGACAAAGGTTCCGTCTCCAATGGATGAGGAGCCGCCAGTCCCTGCCGCCCAGAGCGTTCCGTCCGATCGGACGGCAGTTATTGAAGAATAGTGAACGCATACATCCATCCACGTGTCTGTGCCAGTCTGAGTCGGAGACGTGACGCTGGTGGAAACGCTGCCGATGCCCAGGTTCCCCCACGAGTTCTGGCCCCATCCCCAAAGCGTATCGTTGTTTTTGATGGCCATTGCCTGATTGCGCCCTCCGCGCACCGCTTTCCAATCCGTATCGGTTCCGATTTGGGAGGGGTTGTTTTTAGAGATCGTCGTGCCATCACCGAGTTGCCCGTTGGAATTGCTGCCCCAGGCCCACAAGGTGCCGCCTGCTTTCTTGGCCAGAACAAAGTTCGCTCCCGAAGCCACGGCCTCCCAATCCGTGTCGGTACCGACCTGGGTTGGAACAAGGACATTTCCGCCTGTGCTGCCCAGTCCGAGTTGTCCGTCGGAGTTGCTCCCCCAGGTCCAAAGGGTGCCGTCCCACTTCACGCCGATCGAATGATATGAGCCAGCGGCGACACCACGCCAGTTGTTCGCGGTCCCCACCTGAATCATGGTGGGAGAATAAGAGGTCGAACCGCTGCCCAATTGTCCACTGGATCCAGAGCCCCATGCCCAAAGCGTGCCGTCGCTGCGAATGGCGAGGGTGAAAGAGCCGCCCAGCGAGCCAGACTGCCAATCGTGGAGCGAGTCGATGAGCACCGGAACGGGACGATTCACGCGGTCACCGGTTCCGACTTGCCCGATCGAATTGGATCCCCACATCCACAGAGAACCATCGGCTTTGATTCCTCCGCCGTGCGAGGGTTGGGCTCCAGAAAAGACTTCGACAAAACCCGCATCGGCAGCGGCGAAGGAACTCACTCGAACTGGTTCTGCTGGATCGAAAGTCCCATCTCCATTCTGAGATGCCAGGATCGTGTAGGCACCGGTTACCCCTGAGAGGGTGACCGTGCCGCCGCTCACGGATGCGACACCGCTGCCGCCGATCACTTGGTAGGACACGGGAAGCCCGCTGCTCGACGTCGCACCCAAAGAGAACGATCCGCTCGTCGCCTCCATGACGGGTATGGCGGGAAAGGTGATGGTTTGAGGCGTGCCAGCAAGGGTGGAAAGGACCGCCGTAAGTTGCGCTGCTATAACTAAGGGAAACCGTCTCATTTTGATCACTGGAACTCGGTAGTGTTTTTAACCGTTCCAAGGTTTTTTTGGCAAGAACGGAATGAATGCTCGTTGAGCTACAGCCCCCCTAGGCGGTCACTGCCCGCCTCTACAGACCTGCCCCCTGGGCGGGCTAGAACAGGGTGTGAACGGGTTTACGGCCTCAAATGATGGACGAGGAATTCCATGCGGAGGCGGGAGCCGGTGGGGGGTTCGGCGGCACCGTGGCCGGTGCCGATGATGGGCATGAAGTCGAAGGTCTTGTTTGCGCGCTGCAAGGCACCGACGACCTGTGTGGTGCTGGCGGGATCGACGTTGGTGTCGAGTTCACCGACGATGAGGAGGAGGTGACCTTGGAGCTTGGGTGCGTCTTCCACGTTCGAACTGAGCTTGTAGCTATCATCGACCGGCCAGCCCATCCACTGCTCGTTCCACCAGATCTTGTCCATGCGGTTGTCGTGACAGCCGCAGTCGGCGACGGCGAC